>JAJFMS010000226.1:0-6656 GCA_020696885.1 Armatimonadota bacterium
GGGACAGGGCGCCGAGGAGGGCTCCCGCGGCCAGCAGCGGCAGCAGGTAGCGGACCGACCCGGCTCTATAATCAACGATACTGCTCGACATCTCTCTCGCCCTTCAGGTGTTTCCGGCAGCTTTCGCTACCGTCACTACAGGTATTCCTTACCGGGCGAATTTGAAAGTGAAACAGCTCACTCCCGTCCGAAATGAGCTGTCGACGGGTGGTCGTTCAGGCACGAGGGGTCCTGTTTGGGAGGGGCGCGGGGTTGGGCGGAAGCCGCGCGGCTACCCGTGAGAAGTCAGCCAAATACCGGGGGGAGTGCCGTATACGGCGTGAACGCAAGCGCTATCGAGGCGCCTGGCCGGCAGTCGGACCAGGAAGCGCTCCGGTCATCATGACGCGGTGGGAGGATGGACTCGTGACGCGAACAGCCCGTCGATCGCATCGCACGCCGCGGCGATGCCGTCCTCGCTGCGCACCACGCGCCCCACGGCCTCGGCGCGTTCCGCATAGCGTGGCTCCTCCAGCAGGCGGCGCAGCTCCGCCGCTGCTCGTCCCGGCTTGTAGGCCGGCACGGACACGGTCCGCGCGATCCCGAGGCGGGTGACGCGCATGGCGTTGTCCGGCTGGTCGTGCGCGAACGGAACCACCAGCATCGGACGCCCGGCCCGCATCGCCTGTCCGGTCGTCCCTACGCCGCCCTGGTGTACGATGGCGGCCGCGCGGGGGAAGAGCTCGCTGTGCGGCGCGTAGGCACAGGCGAGGACGCCTTTCGGAAGGGGATTTGGCAGCGCGTGCCAGTCGTCGCCGCCTACCAGCAGCACGGCACGACGCTCCAGGCGCTGCGCGGCTTCCAGGCTGGTGCGGTAGAAGTCCGTGGCCAGCATCACGGCGGAGGTGCCGAGCGTGAACACGACGGGCGGGGGACCCGCATCCAGGAACCGTAGGAGCGCCTCCGGCATCCCGGCCCCGGCTGCGAGCCGGTCGTAGAACGGGAAGCCGGTGACCACGGTGTGCGCGGGCCAATCCGGCTGCGGCGGTCCCAGTTCGCGCGAGAAGAGCGCGAGGTTGAGATACGGGGACTGCCCGCCCTCGAACATCGCGTGCCCTACTTCGGGCAGGCCCAACTCCCGGCGCAGGGCGTGGATCGGCTCGACCAGTGGTCGGACCGACTGCTTCCCTAGCTCCACCAGCTTACGGCTGATGGTGGGTCCCAGCCGATAGAGCCGGGCAAATCCGGGCGCTTGCGGGGGCACGGGTGGGTCGTACGCGGAGGCGAACACCATCGGCTGCAGGTAGGTGCTTATCCACGGCCTGCCGGTGACTTCCGCCACCATGCGCACGCCTGGCGTCAGGATGTGAGCCACCAGCAGGTCCGCGCCCTCCGCTGCAGTGGTCAGGTCTTCGTACTGCTCCCGGAGATTCGGCCCAAGGACCTCGCCGAACACGACTTTCGTGCCGTGCTTGGGGTCCATGATCCGGCGCACCATTTCACGGCCCGCCTCCGACGGTTGGAGGTCGGGCCGCAGCGGGCGGAACTCGATCCCCTCGCCGGTCACCTTCTCCCGGTAGATCTCGCTGGTGGCGAGCACCGGCGTGTGGCCGCGCTCCCGCAGTCCCTGCGCCAGCGCGATGTAGGGATGCAGGTCCCCGAAGGAGCCGAAGGTCGCGAGCAGGATCCGCTTCGGCTCGCATCGGTGCGGTTCAGAATCGCGGCGTCGGGGCGGCACTGCCCCAGGGCGGACGGCCATGAACGTCTCCCGCTTGAGAAAGATTTCACAAGCAGTATAGACGCTCCGCCGCAGGGTGACACGCCCATTCCCTATGCACGGAATGGGCGTGTCTTCCCCTTTCGCGTCTTTTCGCGTGTTTCGCGGGCATGAACTCGGCGGGCGCAGGACCCGCCGCGATTACTTGACCAGCTTGCCTTCGAAGCCGCTCTTCTTGACCACAGCGACGAGGTCCGCCGGCTTCACGAGGGCGGGATCATACTTCACGACGCCCAGCTTCGTGCCGGCGTCGATCTTCACGTCCTTGATCCCGTTCACCTTTTTGAACTGGTTCACGATGCCGCCCGCGCAGCCCTGGCAGTGCATGCCAGAGATCTTCAGCTTGGCCGTAGCAGTGCCCGCGGAAGCGGCGGGCTTCGCGGCGGCGAAGCCCGGAAGGGCCGCGCCGGTCGCCAGCACGGCGGCGATCCACATCGTTCTGAATTGCATGGACGGGTTCTCCGAAACGGTGAGCGGCGAGTGTAAAGAGGGGGACACCGCCTGTGGTGTCTACGTGCGCGAGGGCGAGGGCGTCACCATTCCTGGCTGCGTCCGTAGCCGAGCGGTTGCCCGGAGATGCTCTGGGACCAGGAAGTGCTCTCGACTGATTGACAGGAGCCCCGCTGTCAGGCGGGCGGGCGAGCGCCCCGGGCTTGCCCTACTAAGGGCCGGCCTCACAGCCGGACTCCTGTCAATCAGCCGGTGGGCCGGTGAAAGGACGAGATCGGATTTCACCCATCGCGGGTGACCGCCAGGCCGTAAGTACTACGCCGCGTGTGCCTCCACCTCGGCCGGGCAGCCCTCAGGCGTGCAGAGGCCAGCGCCAGCCGCCGGGCGGGTGATGTAGAAGAACGGCTCCATGCCGTGCGCGTCCTGGTAGACCGCAGTCACGTGAGCGCGGAACGCGTCGATCTGGTCCTGCCGCACCAGGCTCACGGTGCAGCCTCCGAACCCGGCTCCCGTGAGGCGACTGCCCAGGCAGCCGTCCACCTCGCGGGCGGCCGCCACCAACACGTCCAGGGCCGGTGAGCTGACGCCGTAGTCATCCCGCAGGCTTTCGTGGCTGGCGTCCATTAGCTGGCCGAACTGGGGTAGGTCGCCGCCTCGCAGTGCCTCGACCGCCGCGAGTACGCGGGCGTTCTCGGTAACCACGTGGCGCGCACGGCGGTAGACGAGCGGGTCCAACTCCGCCTCGTGCGCTTCGAGCTCCTCTGGGGAGACATCCCGCAGCGCGCAGATGCCGGTGAGCGCCTGCTGGAGCTGCTTGACGGCAGCCTCGCACTGCGCGCGGCGCTCGTTGTAGGCGCTATCCGCCAGCTCCCGGCTCTGGCGGGAGTCCGTGGCGACGAAGACGTACTCCTCGCTCTGGATCGGCACGAGGTCGTAGTCCAGGGAGCGGCAGTCCACGAAGAGCGCATACCCCGGATGGCCGAGGCGGGAGATGAACTGGTCCATGATCCCGCAGCGGACCCCCATGTAGTTGATCTCGGCGGACTGCGCCATCAGCGCCAGGTTGCGGGGCTGAACCACTTCCTTGCTAGCTGCCAGGAACGCCATGCCGCTGGCCACTTCCATCGCCGCGGAGGAGCTGAGCCCGGACGCAAGCGGGACGTTGCCCTCCACCACGCCTTCCATCCCGCGGAGCATCCGGCCGTCTTTGAGTAGCTCTACCGCCATGCCACGGACGTAGTTGCCCCAGCGGTCCGCCTCGTCGCGCTGGATGTTGTCCAGGTCGAACTCGGTCTCTGAGTCGAAGTTGAGCGAGTAGAGGCGGACGATCCGGTCTTCTCGCGCCCGAACGGCGAAACGGACGTCGTGGTCGATGGCGATCGGCAGCACGAAGCCGTCGTTGTAATCCGTATGCTCGCCGATCAGGTTCACGCGTCCCGGCGCCCGCACCACCAGCGGCTCGTCGTGGTAGCGCCGGCGGAACTCGTCCACCAGCCGCTGGGTCCGCTCCTGGTTCTCGGGGCTTTCGCGATGCATAGATCCTCCCGGGCCCTCCCGGCTAACCATTCGATAAGGGAACGCTCACTCCGGCAGCTCGATCGGCGCGGCGTCACGGAGCTCACCTGCCTTCACTTCGGCCAGGGTGTCGTTGATAAACGTGCCGGCGCCGCTCTCCACGCTGGCCAGGTACTTGAGCTTGTTTGCGGTGCGGAGCGGCGGATAGAACTCGATGCGGAAGTGGTCCGCGTCGCGGCTGCGGCCGTCCGTGGGCAACTGCTTCATCACCATCATGTACGGCATGGAGAAGCCCCACAGCGCGTCGTACTTGCACATCACGGCCTTCAGCACCCGCGCCAGATCGCGCACCTCTTCACCGGAGAACTCCGCCAGCGAGGCGCGGTGCTCCTTCGCCCAGATGTGCAGCTCATACGGGTAACGGGCATAGAACGGGATGCCGGCATAGAAGTGGCTTCCTTCCACCACCAGGCGCCGCCCGTCCTGTCGTTCTTGCGCCACCACGTCGCAGACCAGGCAGCGGCCGGTCTCGGCCCGGTGCTGGGCCAGCGACTCCAGCTCGTGCTCGATCTTGGGCGGCAGGAACGGAAAGGCGTAGAGCTGGCCGTGCGGGTGGTTCAGCGTCACCCCGATCGCCTCACCCTTGTTTTCGAAGATGTAGACGTAGTTGATGAACTCCAGCGCGCCCAGCTCCTGGTACCGGTCTTGCCAGACGTAGATCAGCTCCTCGATCTCGTCCACGGGTTGCTGCGCCAGCGACGTCTCATGCTGGGGCGGCTCCGGGCGCAGGCTGGGGAACCGGTTCAGGAAGGAGACGATGTGGTAGGTCTTTGCCGGCACCTCCGTGAACACGCCGTCCGCGCGCTCCGGGCAGAGGGGGCAGTAGTCCTTGGGCGGGAGGAACGTCCGGTCCTGGCGCTCCGTGGAAGTGATCACCCACTCCCGCAGCAGGGGGTGCCAGCGCAGTTCCGACATCGAGCAAGTTCCTCCGAGGGCGAGCCAGCGCCCGGTACGCTCCGCGAACCAGAGCGAGCGCGAGAGACGTCCGGCACGAAGCCGGGAGCTATATACCACCGTGCCGTACCGGCACAAACGGCAGGGTACGCGGAGCGGGCGGCGCCATTCCGGCGCCGCCCTCTCGGGAAGCGTCGGGATAGACTTGACTGGTCAGCCGGCCGATGGCGGCGACCAACGGTCTTGAACACCGCCGCCCCAAGGCGCGAACCGCGGGCGTCAGGTAGAGCTCTTGGTCTCCGTGGTCGTCTCTGTTTTCGCTTCCGGCTTGGACTCGGTCTTGGTTTCGGTTTTCGTATCGGAGCTGGAGGCCGCGGTGGCGCCGGTGGGTGCGCTGCTCTCGGAGTCGGACTTGCGACCGCCGTTCTTGTAGTCGGTGACGTAGAAGCCGCTGCCCTTGTAGACAACTGCCGGCGGGAAGATCACGCGCCGCAGCGCCCCGCCGCACTTCTGGCATTCGGTCAGGGCTGCGTCGGACATCTTCTGGATGACCTCGGTGCGGTCATCGCACGCGCGACAGGCATAAACGTAAGTAGGCACTTCAGATCACTCCTTTTCCAGGACCGTGGCGCGGCGCTAGAATGGCCAAAGATGTAAATGCGGGGGACGAACCCTCCCCGCGGTTGCGCAGCAAAGAGGCCGGAACCCGGGTGGTTAGCACTCGAATATGCTGACTGCTAATCCGACGCATTATAGCAATACCTTCCGAAGCGAATCAAGAAAGGCTGTACCTGGTGCTCTCACTCGACCAGTTGACGACCGAGCAGGCTAACCCGAATACCGCGGATCTGGACGAGCTTCCCCTGGAGGAGGCGCTTCGCCGGTTGAATGACGAGGATGCTGGAGTTCCGGACGCGGTGCGCGCGGTGATCCCCGAGATCGCGCAGGCGGTGGTGCTGATCGAGCGGGCGATGCGAGCGGGCGGGCGGTTGATCTACGTCGGCGCGGGGACGAGTGGCCGGCTGGGCTGCCTGGACGCTTCAGAGATTCCGCCCACCTATGGGCTTCCTGCGAACCGCGTGGTGGGGGTGATTGCAGGTGGAGAGCCGGCGCTGCGCAGCAGCATCGAAGGTGCGGAAGACAACCCGGCCGAGGGCGCCAGGGCGATGGCGGCCCTCAACGTGGGGCACGACGACGTGATCTGCGGCATCGCCGCCAGCGGTCGGACCCCCTACGTGGTGGGCGCGCTGGAAGAAGGCCGTCGGCGCGCCGCTGCTACCGTGGGTGTGGTGACCAACAATCCGTGCGAGATGGAAGCAGTGGTGGACGTGCTCATCGCGCCGGTGGTGGGGCCGGAGCCGGTGAGCGGCTCCACCCGGATGAAGAGCGGCACCGCCCAGAAGCTGGTGCTGAACATGCTCACCACCATGGCGATGGTCCGGATCGGGAAGACCTACGGCAACCTGATGGTGGACCTGCGCGCCACCAACGAGAAGCTGGTGCGGCGGGCGGTGCGGCTCATCCGCCAGGTGACGGAGCTTGATGAGCCCCAGGCGCGAAGTCTGTTCGAGGCCAGCGGCGGCGATACCAAGCTGGCCATCATGATGGGGCTCAGCAACCTGGACGCGGACTCCGCGCGGGAGCGGTTGGCGGCCTCCGGCGGGGTGCTGCGGAAGGCACTCCCGAAACGTTGAGACCGATGCCGAGCGACCAGCACGGTTTGGAGCGTCTCCTTGCCGGGGAGCGGATAGCGGCCGTGGGTCTGATGTCCGGGACCTCCGCGGATGGTATCGACGCGGCGGTCGTGGACCTGTGGCTCGAAGCCGACCGCCCCCACGTAGAGCTCCGCGCCTTCGAGACCTTCCCTTATTCCAACGAGGTGCGCGCCGGCCTCTTCCGTTGTTTCTCCGACCAGGCCACAGTGCGCGAGGTGTGCCTCCTGGACGCGGCCGTGGGCGAGGAGTTCGCGGATGCCGCCGAG
>JAJFMS010000226.1:6670-12937 GCA_020696885.1 Armatimonadota bacterium
ATCGTCGCCGGTCTGGATGGCGCCGTGCCGCTGGCATTCGTGGCGACCCATGGGCAGACCATCTGGCACGAGCCGGCCGGCCCCGGGCGCTCGACGCTGCAGATCGGGCAGGCCGCCCGGATCGCCGTCCGGCTCGGCGTGCCGGTGGTGAGCGACTTCCGCCAGCAGGACTTCGCGCTGGGCGGCCAGGGCGCGCCGCTGGTCCCGTACCTGGATCACCTCCTCTTCGCCCACTCGACGCGCAGCCGCGCCTGTCAGAACCTGGGCGGGATCGGGAACGTCACCTACCTTCCAGCCGGCGCCGGCCCTGAAGCGGTGGTCGCCTTCGACACCGGGCCCGCCAACGCCCTGATGGACCGTGCCGCGGTGCTCGTTTCGCAGGGTCAGCTCTCGTGCGACCAGGAGGGCCTCCTCGCGGCCTCCGCGCCGGTCGACGAGGCGCTGCTGTCGGAGCTGCTGTCGGAGCCGTATCTGGATCAGGCCCCTCCGAAGAGCACCGGCCGGGAGTTGTTCAGCGCGGAGCGGGTGGATCAACTCTGGGCGCGCGGTTTCCGCGGCGCGGGGTTGGTGTCTACACTCACCCAGTACACCGTTCGGACCATCGCGGATGCGTACCAGCGCTGGCTGGGTGCCGTAGACGAAGTGATCCTGGCCGGCGGCGGCGTGCGGAACCCGGAACTGGTGCGCCGGCTTCGGGAAGCGCTGCCAAAAACGGAGGTGCGAACCGCCGACGAGCTGGGTCTAAATAGCGACGCCAAAGAGGCGATCGCGTTCGCCATGTTCGGCTACGAGACCCTCCGCGGTAGGCCTTCCAACGTTCCCGCGGCCACCGGCGCCGCTCGCGCGGCGATCCAGGGCAAGATTACGTGGCCCTGAGTCGCCCAGTCTGTTGATCGATTGAGGTTGAGATCCATGCGCAGTTTGCAACTGATCCCCGCTGTCCTGGGCGCCCTGGCGCTGTTCGCCCCGGCGCTGGTGGCGCCGGTACACGCGGCCCCCGGCCCCAAACCCGCCGCCGTGCGCGTAACCCCCAGTGGGGCTACCCTGCGCGCGGGAGACACCGTCTCGTTCGAGGCGGTGGTGGTGGATAAAGCGGGGAACGTGATCCCCGGAATACCGATCACGTTCAAGAGCTCCGCGTCCAGCGTGGTCTCGATCAATGCCTTGGGGGTAGCCACCGCCGGTGCCGTCGGTAAAGCCAGCATCCAGGTGAAGGCCAAGGGCAAGTCCGCCGCCGTGCCGGTCTACGTGCTGGAGCCGGCTACCGGGCCAGCGCCGGTCGTCGCCGCGGGGTTGAAGCAGGTCAACCACATCCTGGCGGATGGCGAGTGGGTCTACTGGAGCGAGGTAGACACCAAGGTGACGCGCATCCGCAAGATGCGGAAGACGGGCGGCGCGATCTATGACCTGGCGTCGGAGCCCGCGCGCAACAACCGCGGGATCTCGGCCACCTACGTGCAGATCCAACAGTTCGGGGATCGGCTCTACTTCAGTCGGCAGGAAAAGGGCTTCCTGCTCCACTGGAGCATCCGCTCCGTGTCGAAATCCGGCGGGCCGTCGATCCAGATCCTCCCGAACGACACCAGCGTGGAGCCGATGCTGGCCAACGCCTGGAAGGTAGCCGCGGGCCGCGTGGTGGTGGCGCTGAAGCAGCCGGAGAAGATCAACCTGAACGCGAACGTCCGCCTGGCGTCCTGGGATCCCGAGACTACCGCCTGGACGCCGATCCTGAGCGGGCAGTTCGACGAAGGCGAGGCCCACCTGCTGGCCGCCGACGACACGTTTGCTTACGTGCGCGGCTACTCTCTGGAGAACCGGATCACCCGCATTATGAAGGTGGCGCTGGACGGCTCCGTGCCGGCCGAGACGCTGCTCACCCGGGACCAGCCGGAGACGCATCGCGCGGTGCCGGGCGTGACCGACGGGACGAACCTCTACTTCTGGACCGGAAAAGACGAGGAGCACCGCCTGGTCTCCCTCCCCGTGACCGGCGGCGAGGTGACCACGCTACTGACCTCCGGCTACGGCACCGGCCTCACGCTGGACGGCTCCAACCTGTACTGGGCGAAAGCCGAGACCAACGTCGTGAAGCTCCCGGTCACCGGTGGCGGCGCGCCCATCTCGGTGAAGTCCGGCATCTACGGCAACCCCACCCTCGCCGGCCTCGCCCTCGACGACACCTCCGTCTACGTGACGGTAATCGTGTCCAAGAGCGAGATCCGGATGCTGAAGGTGGGGAAGTGAAGTTGGTGTTCAGGTGTTCAGGTGTTCAGGTGTTCAGGTGTTCAGGTGTTCGGGATTCTGATATCAGCATGGCATAGCATTTAGCGCTAACCGGCGCTAACCGATGAAAGCCGTCGGGCCGAAGCCCGACGCTATGGCTTCATCGCTTGAATCCTGAACACCCGAACGCCTGAACACCTGAAATGCCGCTCCCTGACGCCGTAATCTTCGATATGGACGGTCTCCTCGTGGATACGGAGACCACCGACTACGAGACCTGGCGCGATCTTTATGAGGCGCACGGGGTCGAGTTGACGCTGCCCGCGTACTGCTTCAGCGCGGGGTTGTACGGCTCCTGGGATCGGTTGTACGGGGAGCTGTCGACAGCTTGCGGCAGGCCGTTGGCGGAGCTGCAGGCTAGGCGGGAGCCGCGCTTCCGGGAACTGGTCGACCAGCGGTTGACGCCGTCGCCGGAGCTGGTGTCGCTGCTCTCGGAGCTGCGGGCGAATGGGGTGAAGCGGGGGATCGCGTCGTCGTCGGATGCGGATTGGGTGGGGTACCTCGTGGACGGCATCGGCCTCCGCCACGAGTTCCTGACCATCGTTACCGGCGGCGACGTGGAGCGACGAAAGCCGGCTCCGGACCTCTACCTGACGGCAGCCGAGCGGCTCCGCGCGGATCCGGGCCGTTGTGTGGCACTGGAGGATTCCTCACACGGCATCGCGGCCGCGCGGGCAGCCGGAATGCGGGTGATCACCATTCCGAACCTGGTGTCGGTGCACCAGGACCTCTCCAAGGCACATGCGCGGGTGGCGCACTTCGGAGACGTGACCCTGGAGCTACTCCGGAGCCTGATGGCCGCGTAGTTCGGGATGATCAAGAAGCCGTAGCATAGCGCCTCGCGCGTGGTGAGTTGGACCGGCCTCTGACAGGAGTTCACGCACCGCCCACGACTCGCGTTCGCCGCCACCAGAAACGTCAGGCCGAATGGGGCATTACTCCCCAGGGCTGCGGTCGAACACTCCACTCACCACTCACCACTAACCCGACCTACCGTTCCGCATAGGTGCTGCTGGCGGTGGCCCTGGTGGCCCAGTGCGTCCTGCCGATCGAGTCGATAATCCCCACGGCGTCGATTTCGTTCCAGCCGGGGACCCTCGCGGAGGCGAGGTAGAGCCGGATCGTCGAGGCTTCCACCGGCTCCTTGAGCGTCACGATCGAGACGCCATGGTCTCGTCCCGCGGGCGTGGGGTCCTCGCCGCGCCAGAGATCCACCTCCTCGGTGTCTGGGCGCACGGTGGTGATCCGGGTCAGCGCCCCGGGGTTAAACGACTCGTGTACGATCACCGCTACCGCCTGGATCGGCTTGCCGTAGTCAAGCTGCAGCCACTCGTCCTGCTCGTCCTGCGTGGCCGAGGCCCAGGCCGTAGCGATGTCTCCGGCCTGCTCCGTATCCGGTGCTCCGATGGCTTGCTCCGGTCCCCAGGAGCGCTTCTCGGAGGGTTCGATGGCAACGTCGGGGGTGATTGCGGAAGTGCCGGGAACAGCCTCTCCCCAGATGTACCAGTGCGGGTAGACGTACACCCAGTGCCCGCTGGGAAGTCCGCTGTAACCACCCCACGACGCGGTAGCTGACGGCCCGTAGTCCTTGAACGCGGAGTAGGTTTCCAGGTCGCCCGGCACGCGGATCACGGCCAGCAGGTTCCGGTACTTTCCGTCCACCGACGCCCGGGCTACCGCCCGGGTCGGGGCCAGCTCCGTGGCCTGGAGCGCTCGACCGAGCTCAAGCCCCGGAGCTGGATCTCCGACGATCCGGTCCGCGGCGGCGGCAGTAGCGAATGGAAGGGCCAGGGCCAACAGCCAGACAGCGCGCATCATCGTGGTTCCCCCTCGATACACCGGCAATTCTGCGCGGTTAGACGCTCGTAATCGGGCTCCGGGTTACGGTTGGTCGTCACTCAATTCGCAGGTCCCGGCCTTGGGACGCTGTGGCGCGCAGGCGGCTCGTGCCTTCTGTCAACGTAAGCGAACTAACGGCCCTGTCCAGCTCGCGCGGGGGGACTAAACGCCCGCTGTATGCGGCGTCGATCCACGGTTCAATAGAGGTGTAGTAAGCGTCCTCGGCCCCGGTGGCCGGGCGAGTGTTAGAGGAGGCGGCCCCATGATCCCGGATGTTTACCTGGTGGAGTATCAGACGGCCCGCGGCATCGCGCATGAGCTCGCGCAGCTCGGGGAGCTGGTAGCCGGTTACACAGAGCTCCTGGAGCACTGGGAAGCGGCGATGGCGCTGCAGCGAGAAGGCGTCGACTGGGCGTTTCCCCTCACGATCCTCTACCTCACCGCGATGGACGACTACTGCGAAGCACACGGTCCCTCGGAGCCGCCTCGGGAGCAGCGAAGAGAGACCGTGAACCGGAAACCGGTACGCCGCGAGAGCTCGTCTCGAGAGCCAACCGCCGCGCGCCGCCCGGCCACCAAGCCATCGCGGGGCGCCTACTGGGCCGCCTGGCTCCGCACCCGCAGGGGACGGATGGCCTAACCCGCCGGCTACGGGAGCACATGCCTCAGGCGGGATGCACCGCCTGGGGCATGCTGCTCTCGGCTCAGCGCCGGTCCGCGCTTCGCTCGCGGGTCTCCTGCGTGGCGTAGTGGGCGTCGAATGCCAGGCAGGCATCCCGATAAGGTGAGAAGTCGCCCGCCGTGGCGCTGCGCTGCATGGCGTCGTTCGTCTCACGCCACAGGTGCACGGCATCCGGACAAAGGCGGCGGCCGGTGACGCATCCACAGGTCCAGGTGGACGGGACATAGGCATCAGCGTTGGATACTGACATCGCTGGTACTCCTGTTGAAAGCGGTGTTGGACGAGAGGCGATGCCCCAAGCGCTGGAGAGCGACGGCATCCGCGGCCTCGGACTCCAGATACCCGGCGCCCTGTCCCGGCAAACGGCCCCTTTCTCACAGAACCCCGGTGAGGCGAAGAAGCACGCGCCGTCTGGCGAGCGCCCAGGCACGGCGGGTGTGAGATGCGCCACTAGGCGGCACGATATGCGTTTGGCGCGCTCAGGCCGGTGGTAGAACAGCGCCGGTCACCTGCAGCGCTTGACAGCTTCGCAGGCCCTAACCGATCCCAATCTGAAAGTAAGCCGACCGCCCTCGCGGAAGGCTTCTAATATTCGGCCCGGGCCACCAGCCCCGGCCGGCGAGGAATACCGTGGAAACTACGACCCAGTCCGGCATGTCCACTGAGACCCTCATCTCCCGCTATGCGCAGACCCGCGACGCCCGGCTGCGGACCGAGATCATTGAGCGGCACGAGGCCCTCGTTCGTTCGGTCGCCCATAAGTTCGTTCGCGCCGGCGTGCAGGTGGAAGACCTGGTGCAGTGCGGTTGGATCGCGCTGATCGGCGCCGTGGACCGCTTTGACCCTTCGCACCAGACCAAGTTCAGCACCTACGCCGTGCACTGCATCGTTGGTGAGATCAAGCGCTACTTCCGGGACAAGACCTGGAGCGTGAAGGTGCCGCGCTACCTGCAGGAGATCGCCGGCAGCCTGCGCGTGACCGAAGACCGCCTCTACCGCGAGCTGCGCCGTGAGCCGACCGTGCCCGAGATGGCCGCCGCGCTGAAGATCACCGAGGAAGACCTCCTCCAGGCGATGGAAGTCGCCAACGCTTACCAGCCGATCGGCCTGGACGATCGCCACGAGATGGGGGACGGCAACGACTCCATGACCCGCGGCGAGATGATCGGCACCATCGATCACGACATGGTGAACGTGGTGGAGCAGGCGCCGGTAGCCAGCGCGATCTCCACCCTGGATCCCCGCCGCCAGCGGATCATCCGGATGCGCTTCTTCCAGGGCTGCAGCCAGCAGGAAGTGGCCGATGAGCTGGGCGTGTCCCAGATGCACGTGAGCCGCCTGGAGCGCTCCGCCCTCCAGCAGCTCAAGCGCGCGATGGAGAACGAAGGCGTCACCGTTTAGTCTTCGTGTTCACCGAAGTAGAAAAGGCCCGCGGTTTCGACCGCGGGCCTTTTCTTGTGTAC
>JAJFMS010000227.1 GCA_020696885.1 Armatimonadota bacterium
TGGACCTGGGCGTAGAGTTGGGCGCGGAGATCTACGTGTTCTGGGGCGGACGCGAAGGCACCGAGGTCGATGCCTCGAAGGATCCGGTGCAGGCCGTGAAGTGGTTCCGGGAGTGCATGAACTTCCTCATCGGCTACGTCAAGGACAGCGGCTACAACCTGCGGTTCGCACTGGAAGCCAAGCCGAACGAGCCGCGCGGGGACATCTACCTCCCCACCACCGGCCACATGCTCGCCTTCATCGAGACGCTGGACGATCCGTCCATGGTCGGTGTCAATCCCGAGGTCGCCCACGAGACGATGGCGGGTCTCAACTTCACCCACGGCGTGGCCCAGGCGCTGGAGCAGGGCAAGCTGTTCCACATCGACCTCAACGGCCAGAAGCCGGGCCGCTACGATCAGGACTACCGGTTCGGGCAGGAGGACATCAAGGGCGTCTTCCACCTGGTGCGGCTGCTCGAAGACTACCAGTGGGGCGGGATGCGCCACTTCGACGCGCACGCGATGCGCACCGAAGACGAGCAGGGGGTGTGGGACTTCTGCCTGGGTTGCATGCGCACCTTCAAGCTGCTGCAGGAGAAGACGCGCCGGTTCAACGCCGACGCCGAGATCCAGGGCCTCCTCAGCGAGATCCGCGCCGGCGACGCGCGGCTCGAAGGGCTGCTGAGCGGGTATAGCAAGGCGAACGCGGACATCCTCTCCGCCGAAGCGTTCGACCGGAAGGCGCTGGGCGCTCGCGGGATGGGCTACGAGAAGCTGGACCAGCTCACCACCGAGCTGCTGCTGGGCGTGCGCTAGCTTGAGCTGGAAGAATGACCCGGGCCGCCTTGTTCTCCAGGAGACGATGCGGGATCGCCGCATGACTACTAAAGCCAAAGGCTCCGGCGGAAAGACAGGGGGCGGATCGAAGCCGCGCAAGTCCGGCGGCGCGGCCCCCCTATCCGGCGCCGACCGGTGGCGGCTGGCCGCGTCCGGCTTCATCCTGGGGAAGCTAACCTGGCACATGGCGCTCGAGCTGGGGATCGGCACGCTGCCGATCCCCGGCGAGTTCCACCAGTTCGGCGTGGCCGGCTTCGCCGCCGCGCTGCTCTTCCAGACGCGGCTGCGCAACCTGGTCTGGGTAACGAGCGGCCTGGTCTGCCTGTTGTTGCTCGGCGTCGGCTATTCTGGAATCATCAAGCAGCCGACCCGGTCTATTCTCCGCGCCGATCCGCTTCGTCCCGCAGATGCCGTGGTGGTGCTCTCCTCCACCATTCGCAAGAGCGGGGAGATGGACACCGCGTTCCAGAACCGGGTGATCCATGGTTACGAGGTGGTCGGTCAGGGATTCGCCCCACGGCTGCTGGTCACCCACCTCGGGCCCTCCAACCGGAACAAGTCGTACATCCCCGCGGTGCGCAGGCAGCTCGACAAGCTGGGGATCGACTTTCCGGTCCAGGAAGTGGGGCCGGTCTGGGACACCCACGACGAGGCGGTCGCGGTGGCGAAGCTCTTCCGGGAGAAGCGGTGGAAGCGCGTGATCGTGGTGAGCGACCCGACCCACCTCCGCCGAGCCGGAGCCACCTTCGAGAAGGCCGGCCTCCAGGTGATCTGCTCCCCCTGCCGGTCCCCGGAGTTCGATCCGGCCTCCCTGGAGCGGGCGGGAGAGAAGCTGGCCGCGTGCCGCGAGTGGTTCCACGAAGTGATCGGTTACGAGGTGTATCGACTGCGCGGCTGGCTCTGATTAAGGAGGCTGTGGTCCATGATCCGGGCCAATGCGGCGAACGAGCGGATAGCTCGTAATTCGTAATGCGTGATGCGTAAAGAAGCCCCCCTCGCTCGGTGGGGTGTTACGGATTACGCAGCACGCATTACGAGCTCCGGGGAGCCCACGCAAGTCACAAATGCACGCGTGCCCGGATCGTGAAACGCACCCGATTTAAGGCCGTCTCTGGATACG
Organism: Armatimonadota bacterium; assembly: GCA_020696885.1. The sequence goes on from JAJFMS010000227.1 coordinate 1,939, forward strand.
CGACGCCAGATGCGGTATGCTGCCTGTTGGTCGCGCAAACGCGGATCGAATCATCGCGGGAAGGCCCGCATCGGGAGATTGATGACATGCGAATCGGACCACAGCGTCCGGTCAATCCGGACGCGATCGTGGCGCCGCAGGGGTACCGGGTCGAGGCCCTGATCACCGGCCTCTCGTTTCCGTCTGCCATTTCGTTCGGTCCCGGCGGGGAGTTGTACCTCGCGGAGAGCGGCGGCGTGGCGGGAACGACGGTTGCCACCCCGCGCGTACTGCGGATCGACCCGGATCGCTCGGTAAATGAAATCGGCCGCCTGGAGAACCCGATCGTCGGGTTGGTTTACCGCAACGGCGAGCTGTTGATCGGTGAGGACGGCCCGTCCGCGCGCATCCTGCGCGTTACGGCCGAGGGCGAGCTGCAGATCCTGGTGGACAGCCTTCCCGGCGGCGGGGATTACGGCCTCAGCGGCCTCTCCCTGGATTCCAGCGGAGCGCTGCTGTTCGGCATCGGAACCCGCACCAATAGCGGCGTGGTCGGGTTGGACAACGTGGCCCGCGGCTGGGTAGCGCGCAACCCGGACTGGGCCGACGTGGTGGGGACGGACGTCACCCTGGCCGGCGTCAACTACGTGACCTCGGAGCCAGGCCTCCGCGGCACCGCCCGGGTGACCACCGGCGGCTTCAAGCCGTTCGGAGCTCGCAGCGAGCGGGGTGAGTCGCTGCGGGGCAGCGCTCGCTGCGGCGGCGCCATCTACCGGCTCGGCGCCGAGGTGACCGAGCGCGGCAGCGCGGAGCCCGAGCGCCTGGCGTGGGGCCTGCGCAACCCGATCGGCGTGGCTTGCTCTCCGGATGGCCGGATCTTCGCCACGGAAGGCGGCATGGAAGAGCGCGGCAGCCGGCCGATCGCCGCGGCGCCGGACAACCTCTGGGAGATCCGCCCCGGCAGCTACTACGGCTGGCCGGACTTCGCCAGCGGCGTTCCGGTAACGGACGCCCGCTTCCGGCTTCCAGGTCACCCGCAGCCGCGGCGCCTGTTGGAAGACGGCCCTGCCACCGTCGGCACCCCCGCGGCCACGTTCGCGGCTCGCACCGGCGTGGGTCGGCTGGACTTCAGCACCTCCGAGGCGTTCGGGTTCGTCGGCGACGTGCTCGTGGCTCTCTCTGGAGGCTGGAGCAACGCTGCCTACGCCAGCGAAGATGCAATGCTCGGCGGGCACCGGGTGGTCCGGGTGGACCCCCGCACCGGCGCGACCGTCGACTTCCTGGCCAACCGCCAGGGAGCGCCGTCCTCCGCCGGCAACAGCGGCGGACTGGAGCGGCCGTTCGACGTGCGGTTCGACCCGTCCGGCGAAGTGCTCTACGTGGTGGACATGGGCGAGGCGCAGCTCAGCCGTGAGTTCGGGCTGGAGCCGTTCGGAGGCACCGGGGTAGTCTGGCGCATCACGCGGATCCGCTCGATGGTGCAGGTTCCTGCCCGCGGCGGTCGAGGTGGTCGCGCGGAGAACGCCGGGCGCACCGAAGACACCGCCGGAGCTGCTGAGAGGGAAGACTTCACCGATGACGTCGCAGCGGTGGACGAGGCCGATAGCGGCGAAGAGACCACGCTTCTCGCGTGGGATACCGACGGCGACGAGGCCACCGAGCTGAACGGCGACGAGCTGGCGCTTCCGGAAGCGGATGACAGCACGGATAGCTCCGACGACGACACCGAACCCGAAGCCGAGGCTGCCGGAGATTTCGACGGCGCCGCGGACGCGGAGCCCGTCAACGAAGGCACCCTGGCTGTCGAGCTGGACGAGGCCGCCAGCGAAGCGGCCGAAGTAGCGGACGACGACGCGAGCGCACCGGACACGGATACGGAAGAGCCCGAGGCGACGGACGAACCCGCCCCCGCCGACGAGGTGGCCGAGCTCGCAGCGTCCGAAGACGAGCCTGCCGATCCGGGCCAGGAGCCGCAGACTGACGAAGAGCCGCGTGTGGAAGACGGCATGTCCGTGGCGCCGCCGCCCGCTGAGGAGCCGGCAGCCGAGGAGCCCGCCAGTGACGAACCGGCAAGCGAGCCGGAAGTCGCGCCGGAGGGTGAGTCGGAAGTCGCATCGGAAGACACGGCTGAGGGCGCATCGGAAGGATCGGACGAGGTAGCCGACCTGCCACCCGCACCCGAAGGGGCTGCGGAGTCGCTGGCGGACGCGGAGCCGGCTTCGGAAGATGGGGAGGCACAGTAGCTAGATGGCAGACCAGAGACGACGAGGCGGCCGGGGACGCTCCGGCCGCGGCGGGAAAATCCCGCGCCGGGGTGAGGGCCAGCCCCAGAGCCTTCACCAGGACGAAGCGTTCGTGAGCTTCCCGCTCGAAGTCAGCGGCCCGATCCGCGTGAGCGGTACCGTGGACGAGGGCGCAGTGGAACTGGTGGTGCGAGACACGCTGGAGCGCGAGCGCAGCCTGGCGACCGCGCTGGCGGGCCTGGAGCAGCAGACCGCCGAACCGGCGTTCGGCAGCTTGCGCGCGGAGTCCGAGCGGCACTGCGGCGCGCTGGAGCAGCTTGCGCGGGAGCTTGGCATTGAAGCGAACGGCGGCGAAGGCGGCTCGGGCGCACCGGCAGGCGGCGCGGCCGACGTGGCGGCCGAGCAGGTTCGCCTCCGCCTCGGCTGGCGTAAGCTGCAGATCGCCGCTTACGCCACCGGCGACAAGCGGATCGATCGGGTGGTGAAGCCGATCCTGCGCGAGAAGGAGCGGCACGCGGAAGTGCTGGAGCAGTTCGCGATCCGCGCGACCTGCGCTTCCCTCTTCCGGGAGCCCGAATACTAGACCTCACGGCGCGCCGTGAGGTGAAGGCCCCGGGGCACACGCCGATGGCGTGCTCCCCGGGGCCTTTTCGTGCTTGGAGTAGTAGGGAGCCAAACACCATTCCGGACAGGCGGATCCTGCGGGTGTGACCGCGAACTGTAGGTGGGCGCGAGGACGAATGCTTCGTAGGGCATTCGCCGTGATTGCCCTGAAAACGAGGACGGTGACTGCGCCTGCAAAGCCGTGCCGACCGGGTCCCGCTCTGACGCGGGCAGGACCGCTCCCCTACAGCGCGATACCTTCGTAGGGGCATACGCCGTGATTGCCCGGTACTGGACCACCACTTGGCGCTAGCAGAGCCGTACCAGATCCGGGGGCCGCACTCGCATCCGGCGCCATTAAGAGACGTTCTGTGCGCAATTCTGTTCGATGGACGCTTGCAGGGCAAGCAGGGCCGCTGCCCCTACGGAGGTATCGCTCGCGGCCGGAGCCCATACCCCGTAGTTGCTGCCCGGACGGTTTCGGGGCAGCCCTGAAAGGCGGCGAGAAACCAGGAAGCGCTATGGCATGGTTGCAGGAGTCCCGCGATCCAGCGGGCCGGTTACCTGCCTGGGGCTTTGACGTAACCCAGCCGGCTGGAACATCCGGACTCTTGTCAAGCTGGCGTTGGGTGGACAAACGGACGAGAACGGGTTCATCCATCGCGGGTGACGGCGCGTCGTTGCATCGTGATCCAAAGCCTCAGCCTGGGTATGGTTTGAAGAGGGCTACGCACGCCGGCAGGTAGCGGCGCCGATTTGGCCCGGCGGAAGGTGGGTGAAGGATGGCTCGTTCGCGGCTTGAGGCTAGCCCGGACCTCGCACAGCAGCGGCGGTTTACCCGGCGAGCGCTGCTCCGGCGCGCTGGCTGGGCGTCGGCGGCGATGGTCGGGGGCGGGTCCGTCGCTTCCCTGTTCGGAGAGCGGAACTGGCTCCGCGTCTCCCGGGTCACCATCTCGCCCGCGGGCCTGCCGGCGGCGCTCGACGGCTACACGATCTGCCAGATCAGCGACCTGCACCGCGGGCTGCTGGTCTCGGAGGAGTTCATCCGCCGCGGCGCCGAGCTCGCCAACTCCCTGAAGCCCGATCTGACGGTGGTGACTGGCGACTTCATCTCCGACATGTCCCGCTACGCCGTAAGCTGCGCCGAGGCGCTGTCGGTACTTCGAGCGCCGGACGGGGTGTTCGGGGTCCTCGGGAACCACGACTACTGGAACGACGACCCCGGGGCCGTAAGCGCCGCCGTCGAACGGAAGGGGATACAACTACTTACCAACCGCTCCGTAACTCTGCGACGAGGGGATGTGCCGTGGAGCCTCTGCGGGGTGGACGATTGGTGGGCCGGCAAACCGGACCTCGGCCAGGCCCTGGCTAACGTCCCGGCCGGAGCGTTCAAGATCCTGCTGTGCCACGAGCCGGATCCCGCCGATGAGGCCGCCCGGGTGGGATTTCCGCTTCAGTTGTCCGGCCACACGCACGGCGGAGCCTCGGCTCCCGGAAAGGGGACAAGACGGTCGTCGCCCGGTTCCTGGACCAGGAGTTCGAGCTCAGCCGGCGATCGGTCCCGGACCTCGCCGCCGCGATGAAGCTGATCGGCGAGCTGGACGGCACGGTGGACGCGATCGGGCTGGGCGGCATCGACCGCTACCTCTACGCCGGCAACCGGCGCTACACGATCCGCGACGGCGAGCGCCTGGCGCAGTGCGCGCGTGTCACCCCGGTGGTGGACGGCAGCGGCATCAAGAACACCCTGGAGCGCGAAACGATCGAGTGGCTGGCCGAGCAGGGCATCGTGGACTTCGCCCGCAGCCGGGTGCTCCTGGTTTGCGCGGTCGATCGCTTCGGTATGGCCGAGGCCCTGGACCGGCTGGCGAAAGAGGTGGTCTACGGCGACCTGATGTTCGCCCTGGGTGTCCCGATTCCGGTCCGCTCCCACGATGCGGTCAAGGCGCTGGGCAACCTGCTGCTGCCGGTGGTCACCCGCCTCCCGTTCCAGTGGCTCTATCCCACCGGCGAGAAGCAGGACGTGGTGACGCCGAAGTTCGAGCGGCACTTCCGCCGGGCAGACATCATCGCCGGCGACTCCAAGTACATCTTCCGCTACATGCCGACCCCGGAGTCCGGCGCCCTTACCGGCAAGACGGTGATCACGCAGACGCTGACGCCGGCAGACATCGAGAACCTGCGGGCTCGCGGCGTGGCCCGGGTGATCACCTCCACCCGCGAGTTCGACGGCCGAACGTTCGCCACCAACGTAGTCGAAGGGCTCATCGTGGCGCTGGCCGGCAAGCGCACCGAGGAGATGCTGCCGCTGGACTACCTGGACTGGCTCCGCCGCCTGGACTGGCGCCCAACCGTCCGCGACCTCTCGGAGACCCGGAAGGCAGAGTTTACCACAAAGGCACGAAGGCACTAAGAGAAGAGTCCCCTGTCTTCGCATAGTGCCTTCGTGTCTTTGTGTTGACGAAATGGGGCCGGTGGAGTCGCCTCACGCGGGCGGCAGCATCGCGGCGGCAACCGCCTCTGCGCGGACCTGGCGTGCCGACGGTGTCCAGAGCCCCAGCTCCCGGCGCATTACCAGCACCATCACGCTCCCGTATAAGACCAGCCCCGCCGCCATCAGCACGAACAGCGTGTCCAGCCCCTTACCGAGCAGCCGCAGCGCCACGTAACCGGTCACTCCGGCCACCAGCAGGCGCGTGGACGTGGCCAGCAGCGGCTGGACGGTGCGTCCTCGTCCCTGCGCCGCGAAGAAGAGCGCCAGCCCGAGGCCGAGGAACCCATATGCCGGGCCGACCCGCGTGAGATACGCCGTGCCGACCTCGATCACCACTGCATCCGTGGTGAAGATGCGCATCCACGCGTGCGGCGCCAGCGCCACTACCACTCCGGCCAACCCGCTAACACCAGCCCCGACCAGCGCGCCCGCCCGCGTCAGCGCCTGGACCCGGGCGAAGTCCCCCGCCCCATCGCTCGCCGCGACCAGCGGCACCAAGGCCGAGCCCATGCCGAAGACCACCGGGATGAGCAGGTACTCCAGCCGCCCGCCCGCACCGTAGCCGGCGATCGCTTCTGCTCCGAACGGCGCCACGAGGCCGGTCAGCACCACGAACGTCAGGTTGGTCAGCACGGAGCTGGCCGCGCTGGGAACCGAAACCCGCAGGATCTCGGCGGCGTACGACCGCCGGGGCACCAGGTCTCCCACGGCCGGCGACGCCGGAGCCCGGGCGATCCACACCGCCCGGAGGAGCACCACGGCCATCACGCCGCTGTTCGCAGCCACTGCCCACGCCGCCCCCGCGATCCCGAAGGCGGGAAGCGGTCCCCAGCCGTAGATCAGCACCGGCGAGCACACCAGCGTGAGCACGCCGCAGATGGCGCCGGCTGCCGCGGGCAGGCCCGGCTTGCCGCCGGCCCGCAGGATACTGGCCGCAGTGTTGAAGAGCCAGAACGGCACGGCGCCCAGGAACACGATGTTGGAGTAGAGGACCGCCACTTCCAGCGCAGCGCCGGTAGCTCCGAGGGCCGCGTAGAGCGGCCTGGCAAAGCCGAGCATCACCAGCGTTGTCGCCAGGCCCAGCAGCGTCGCCATCGACAAGCCAGTCACGGCCAGGCGCGTGGCGTCCGCCGTCCGGTTAGCACCCAGGGCGCGAGCAACCCCGGATGCTACCCCTCCCCCATAAGCGC
>JAJFMS010000228.1 GCA_020696885.1 Armatimonadota bacterium
GTTTCACGTGACGCCCGCGCCTTCGATGGCGCGGTGGTAGGCGCGGGCGTCTCGCTCCCAGTAGCCTGCTGCGCCGCCGCGGATGATGCGCAGGCGGGGATCTCCGTGGTAGGGATCCGACACCCACTCCCAGGCGTTACCGGCCATGTTCAGGGCGCCGTAAGGGCTCGCGCCGGTGGGGCAGACGTCCACCGCCTTGATGCGGGTGCGGACGGAGCAGTTCGGGGTGACCGGAGTCCCCGGGGCTCGCGGAGTGCCCGCGCCGTCCCGGATGTTGCACCGGCCCGGCTCCAGCCGATCGCCCCAGGGATAGCGGCGTCCATCCTCGCCACGGGCGGCCTTCTCCCACTCGGTGTCCGTGGGGAGGTAACCGCCCACAAACGCGCAGTAAGCGCGCGCATCTTCCAGCGTCACCTTGGTGACCGGGAACTGCTCCCGGCCGGCGGGGATCCGGTGGTCCGGCCGGAACCGCTTCCACTCGGTGTGCGTCACCTCGGTCCTCCCGATGTAGAAGGACGGGACGAACACCTGGCGCGCGGGCTTCACGTCGTCATCGGCATCCGGATCATTGGTGCCGACCCAGCACTCGCCGCCGGGGACGTAGACGAACCCCGAAGGGGCATGGGCGGCTTCCCAGGCGCGGGCTGCCGGGGTAGGTGCCGCCCGGCGCGAGCTGACCAGGCAACCGACTAGCCCACCGGCAACGAGCAGGGCGCAGGAGATGCGGTTCAGCGTGGCTGGGTTCACGACCATGAATACGGCGGCGGGTGCTGCATGAGCACCCGCCGCCGTTGGAGTTCCGTGTGGGAGTGTGGGGGGTCCGAAGGCGGAGCTCCGCGCGGCCCCCCACACTCCCACACCCTAAACGGGCTTCTTGGCTCCGAAGTGGCCGGAGCTCGCCACCGTGCCGATGCGCATGCCGTAGAACGACCGGTGCACAAAGAACAGCATCACCGCAAAGCAGACCACCGCAGCGCCGATCCGCAGGTCACCCTGGCCGCGCAGCGTCAACTGCTCCGCCAGCTCGACGGCCAGTAGACCGAAGAGCGTGGTGAACTTGATGATCGGGTTCATGGCCACCGAGGAGGTGTCCTTGAACGGGTCGCCGACGGTGTCACCCACCACGGTTGCGTCGTGCAGGGCGGAGCCCTTGTCCTTAAGCTCCACCTCCACGATCTTCTTCGCGTTGTCCCAGGCGCCGCCGGCGTTCGCCATGAAGAGCGCCTGATACAGCCCGAAGAGGGCGATGGAGATGAGGTAGCCGATGAAGAGGTACGACTCGAATGCCGCGAACGCCAGCGTGCCGAAGAACACCGCCAGGAAGATGTTGAACATCCCCTTCTGGGCGTAGACGGTGCAGATCTCCACCACCTTCTTGCTGTCCTCGATGGAGGCCTTCTCCGCGCCGTCCAGCTTGATGTTCTCTTTGATGAACTCCACGGCGCGGTAGGCGCCGGTGGTCACCGCCTGGGTGGACGCGCCGGTGAACCAGTAGATCACGGCGCCGCCTGCGATGAGCCCCAGCAGGAACGGCGGGTGGATGATCGAGAGCATCGCGATCTTGGCCGGGTCCTCGAAGCTGTGGGTCAGCGTGGCCACGATCGAGAAGATCAACGTCACGGCGCCCACTACCGCGGTGCCGATGAGCACCGGCTTCGCCGTGGCTTTGAACGTGTTGCCCGCGCCGTCGTTCTCCTCCAGGTGCTCCTTGGCGTGCACGAAATCCGGCTCGAAACCGAAGTCTCGCTTGATCTCGGCGCCCACGTTCGGGATCTGCTCGATGATGGACAGCTCGTAGACGGACTGCGCGTTGTCGGTCACCGGCCCGTAGGAGTCGACGGCGATCGTAACCGGTCCCATCCCCAGGAACCCGAACGCCACCAATCCGAAGGCGAAGATCGGCGAGGCGTCCACAGTGCCCATCGTCATGAGGACGCCGAGGCCCAACTTGCTAACAAGCCAGGCGACGGTCATGAGACCGATGATCGTCATGCCAAGCCAGAACGCGCTGAAGTTGCCCGCGGTCAACCCGGAGAGAATGTTCAGCGAGGCGCCGCCCTCGCGGGACGAGATCACCACTTCCTTAACGTGGCTGGACTCCGTGGAGGTGAAGATCTTCACCAGCTCGGGGATCACGGCGCCGGCCAGGGTCCCGCAGCTAATGATCACCGAGAGCTTCCACCAGAGGCTGGGGTCGCCGCCGAGGTCCGGGATCAGCGCGCGGGACACCACGAACGTCATCACCATGGAGATGATGGAGGTGATCCACACCAGCGAGGTGAGCGGAATCTCGTAGTTGAAGCGGTCCGAGTTCTGGAACTTCGACTTCGCGAAGAGGTCATTGATGAAGTACGAAAACGCGCTGGCCATCACCATCATGATGCGCATCACGAAGATCCACACCAGGAGCTCCACCTGCGGCCGAACACCCGTTACTGCCAGCAGGATGAAGGTGATCAGCGCGACGCCCGTGACGCCGTAGGTCTCGAAGCCATCCGCGCTCGGCCCCACGGAGTCGCCCGCGTTGTCTCCGGTGCAGTCCGCGATGACGCCCGGGTTCCGCGCGTCGTCTTCCTTGATCTTGAAGACGATCTTCATCAGGTCGGAGCCGATGTCCGCGATCTTGGTGAAGATCCCGCCCGCGATCCGGAGTGCGGCCGCTCCCAACGACTCACCGATAGCAAACCCGATGAAACACGGGCCGGCCAGGTTACCGGGGATGAAGAGCAGGATGCCGAGCATGATCAGCAGCTCGACGGAGATCAGCAGCATCCCGATGCTCATGCCCGCCTTGAGCGGGATGGCGTAGCAGGGGAACGGCTTCCCGCGGAGGGCGGCGAAGGCGGTGCGCGAGTTCGCGAACGTGTTGACGCGGATGCCGAACCAGGCCACCAGGGAGCTTCCGGCGATCCCCACCACCGAGAAGAGGATGATGATGACTACCTGAAGCACCTTCCCTTCCGCAAAGTAGTTCTGCAGGAAGCCGAAGTACACCACCATGATGGCGGCGATGAAGGCCCAGAGGTAGCCGATAAACTTGAGCTGGGTGCCGAGGTAGGTCTTGCAGGTCTCCCAGATGAGCTCACTTACCTCGCGCATCGAGGAGTGCACGGGAGCGGCTTTGAGCTGGTTGACGACCACGAGGCCGAAGACCACGCCGAGCGCGGAGACCACCAGACCCGCCATGAGGAGCTGGGCGCCCGTGAACGGCCCGAACATCACGATGGACCCGTCCCCGAGCGGGGGCAGCACGAGGTTGGCCTCGCCGCCGCCGTGGTGCGCGGGAGCCTCTCCACCCTGTGCAAACGCCGAGGGAGCGGCGAGTAGGAGCGCCAACACCGACCAGAGCCAGAGGAGCGCACGCTCGAAGAGCGGGGCGCTGCGGCGTATGTCTGCACGGGCAGGAACGACGCCGGGAGTCTGGTTCGGGTTAGGATGCGCTGCGAGAAGACGCTGAACAACTCTGTTTGGTAGGGAGCGCCAGCCGAGTAGATTACGGCTGATGTGTGGGCTCCCCGCCCCTTGTGGATCCATAGTAAGCGGACCTCCTGCTGGTTGGTTGGGCGGTAAAGTAATGCCGGTGTGAAGTTGTCAGGCCGGCGCTGCTGAAGCTCCGGCCGGTTGGCGCGCGGGACTCGCCCGGTGGCGGTTCTGGGTGTTTGGCACTAGACTTGCGAGGATGGTATCGCTCGCTTACAGAGCCGCTGCCTGGTGTTTCCTCTTCCCACGTGGGTTGAGCCGGTAACCCTTTTGATACACTCAGCCGGGCGACCGCCTGCCCCCCAACGTCATGCGGATCGCCCAATTCACCGAGAGCTATCGTCCCGTAATCAACGGCGTTGCCGTTGCCGTGGACTTGCTCGCCGATGAGCTGGCGCCCCGCCACACTGTCGAGATCTTTGCGCCGCGGTTCCCCGGGCATCAGGATCCTACTGGAGGTCCCGCCCGAGTTCACCGCTTCTGCTCCTATATCTGGCCGCGCAACCCGGATTATCCTCTTGCGATTCCGGTGTCGCCCACGATTTTCGCGGATTTCAAAACCACGGGCTTCGACGTGGTCCACACGCACTCCCCGTTCGCCCTGGGGCAGACCGGCCGGCGCTGGGCGAGGCGGCTGGGGATCCCGGTGGTCACCACGTACCACACGCTGTATGTGGAGTACGCGCACTACGCATCCGTGCTGCCGGAGCGGTGGGTCCGGCCGTTTCTCCAGGATCTCTCCCGCCGGTACTGCAACGCCGTGGACGCCGTGGCGGTGCCGACCGCTCCGATTCGGGACGTCCTGCTGGAGTACGGCGTAACCCGGCCGATCTCCGTGGTGCCGACCGGGCTCCGCCTGGACCGCGCCGTGGCGCTCGATCCAGGGTTCCCGCGCGAAGCGCTGAACATCCCCGCGAACGCGCCGCTCGTGCTGTACGCGGGCCGACTGGCACGCGAGAAGAACCTGGAGCTGCTGTTCGAGGGCTTCGCCCGCGCAGCCCGGCAGGTGCCGAACGCCTGGATGCTGGTGGCCGGCAACGGCCCGAGCGAACACGAGGCGCTGCGGCTGGCGGAGGCCACCGGGGTGGCGCAGCGGATCGCGTTCGCGGGGTTCGTCCCGCCGGAGCGGATGGCCTCGGTCTTCGCGGCGGCCGACGTGTTCGCCTTCGCGTCCCTGACGGACACCCAGGGCCTGGTGCTCACCGAAGCCAAGGCCGCAGGCGTGCCGGCCGTGTCGGTGAACGCCTACGGTCCCAGCGCGGTGGTGACCAACGACGTGGACGGCTTCCTCACGCCGAACTGCCCGGAGGCCTTCGGCGCGGCGCTGGTGCGGCTACTGTCGGACGGCGAGCTGCGGGCTCGGATGAGTGCAGGCGCTCTCCGAGAGGCCCGCCGGTTCTCGATCGAGGCGACCGCAGCCGCGTACGAGGAGCTCTACGAGGAGGCGCGACGGTCGTTGGGCCGGGGAATCAGGAAGCGCTGACGCGCCTGGGGTTTGACGCAACCCAGCCGCGCGCTTGAACCAGAAAGCGCTGCCGTATGGTTGCAGGAGTCCCGCGATAGCGGGCCGGTATCCGCCCGTGGTCTGGCGAAAGATCCGTGCCGGCTGGAGCAGCCGGACTCCTGTCAACCTTGCGGATGATCGGCGAAAGGGCGAAGACGAAGGTCGCCCACAACCGCTACGAGCCGGACTGGCGGAGGAAGTTCACGCGCAGATCCGCCAGCATGTTCCGCAGGTCTCGCTTTTCATCCGGTTCCGCGCCGGCCTCGGCATGGCGGGCGAGGTCGCCGAGGATGTCGATGGCGCGCTTCGCTTCCGGCAGGTCCTTCTGGATCTTCCCGTTCATCGGGTTCGCCATGAGCCCCATGCTCACCCAGGCATGGTTGGATAGCATCTCGATAGCGAACCGCAGCACCCCCTGAACGGTCACCTCGAGCGGGCCCGTCGCTTCATCCGGCTCGTCCGCTTCCGGCTCGTCGTGCGGCCCGTCTCCATGGCCGTTGCCGTTCGCCGGACCGTACTGCCGCCGATCGTTGATCTCGAATCCTCGGTCTTCGCTCATAAGTAGCTTCCGTCGTGACGTGTCCGCACCGGCAGGGTGATTCCGCCGGGCATGGCAGGGAGGCGTTTCCGCTGGTAATCGTAGTGCGGAAACCGGGCTCTCGTCAAAACGGTTCGGGGCTGACCGCAAACTGCAGGTGTGCCCCTACGAACGCACCCGGACGGTGCGACTACATCTCGCGCCAGCTGTCGATGCGAATCGTCTTCACCCAGATCGGGACCGAGCCCGGCATCCCCGGCGGGAGGTTATCCGTGAGGGCCGGCACCTGGTACATGTGCGGGACGTTCTGCATCGAGTAGTAGCTGCTCACGAACGTGCCGACGATCTCGTTCTGCTTCTCGCTGATCACCTGCTCCTGCGCATAGAAGGCGCCAGCCATCGAAAGCTGCGACTCGCCGCCGTCGGTCGCCAGCTCCATCCGCCTCCGCGCTATCAGCCCCAGGGCGTGGTTGGTCGGGAATGTAGGGCCGCTGGGCAGGATGTCGGTGCCTACAAAGACGTTGTTGTTACTCACCAGCGTCCCGCGGCCCACGTAGCGGACGTCGCCGTCACCGCCGTTGCGCTTGAACCGGAGATCCCCGTTCACGTAGACGATGCCCCGGATCACCATATTCCCGGAAGTATCCACCGCGAAGTAGTTGCCCTTCAGGTCGAAGAGGGGGCCAAACGAGGTGCCTGGGGTGATGGTGATGTT
>JAJFMS010000229.1 GCA_020696885.1 Armatimonadota bacterium
CATCGTCCGGCCGCTATCCAGGAACGCCTCGCGATCCATGACGATGACCGTCTGGTTCACGAATGCTTCCTTGCTGCCGATCTTGATCTTGATGTCCGCCTTCTCGTTGGCGGCGCGGACTTCCTGGCCTTCCGGATACCACACCACCGTGCCGCCGGCGTACTCCATGATCTGCCGGAAGGGGGTGAGCGCGAGGCCGTTCTCCACCCGCGGGGTAACGTCGAAGGCCACTCGCTTGTCGTTCATGACCACGTCGAAGGTGCCGGGCACCTTGATGATCGAGCCGGCGCGGAGGCCGTGACCGTCCGCCAGGGCGTTGGCGACCTGGATGGCCTTCACCGTGACCTTGAACTTGCGGGCGATGGCGTGCATCGACTCGCCGCGACCCACCGTGTAGGACCGATCCACGGGGCGGTCGTTTACATGGTAGATGTCGACCTTCGGGTTGCCCTTCCGGTCTCTGCGGTTCTTGTCGACCACCACCAGCGTCATCCCCTGCTTGGAAGCCGGGGTGGCTTTCGCCATCTGCGTCAGCGGCTTCGCCCGCTTGGCCGTAGGCGCCGCGGAAGCTACCTTACCCGGTCGCACCGCCGGGGTCTGCGCTCGGAGCCCAGTGCTGGGCACCGGCACCGCGGCCGGGGCGCCCATCTCGGGCACGTCACCGGCACGGTCCAGTATGTCGGCGGCCATGTCAATCGGCTGCGTCACCGGCGCCACTGCCTTCGCCGACGCCGGAGGCACGATCTCGGGAGCACGATGCGGGATGGACGCCATCCGCTGCAGCTTCGGGGCCGGCGTGACCTTCGGCTTGGCCGGTGTCACCACCGTCACCTTGGGAGCCACCGGGCGCACGGTCACGGTCGGAGTTCCCGGCTTCACTTCGCGCTGACCCGTGATGGTCGGTGCGCCGCTGCTGGTCGTCGCCGGCTGCGGGGGCGCCTTGACCGTACCCGAAGGGGTGAGCGGCTGCGCAGTGGGCCGACCCTGCTCCGGCGTGGTCGTCTTCGAGCCGGAGAGCGTACCCTGGCCGCCCGCGGAGGCGTGCGCGGAGCCCGGGATCTTCAGGCTCCCCTTGGCCGGCGCAGGAGCGACCATCGGCTTGCCAGCGGGCAGCGAAGTCAGCGGCTTGGTCACCGAGGTCCCTTCCGGCGAGCCGGGAAGGGCCTTAGGGGGCACCGCGAGGGTAACATCAAGGCTACCATCTCCCTCCACCACCATCGGAGCGGGAGCCTTGAGCTCCCCTACCTGCGGCAGCGGATCGGCCATCTTCGGAAGCGTGGGATCTTCCTTCTTGATGGTGGCGTTGATCGCGTCGGCTGCCTCGACCTTCAGGGTCAGCTTGCGGGACTTGCCCAGGTTGTTCGCGCGATCGTAGGCCCAGGCTTCCACCGTAAGGGTACCGCTCTTGGTGAGCGGATCCAGGAACTCGGCGGTGTTCAGCTCCAGGGAGTACGGCGGGCTGCTCTTGATCAGCCGCGGGAAGCGGTTGACGAACACGGAGACCAGGAGGTCCATGCCGCTGTTGTCTTCCGCCAGTACGTCCAGCGCCAGCTTGCCGGAGACGGTGTCGCCGTCCTGCAGCCCGCGGAGCTGTACCAGCGGCGGGACGAGGTCCAACCCGCCGGCGATGCCGTTGCGGACGGTCAGCCCCACCTCATCGATCGCCAGCGGACCGCGCAGGCCCATGGCCACCACCTTTACAATGTGGTTTCCATCCTGCATGGTGCGGGTATCCAGATCCAGATACTGGATTCCGCTCTTTCCGGCCACCAGCACATTGCGGCTGAACTGGATCTTGTCGTCCACGAACACCGTGAGCGCGGTGATCTGACCCATTCCGGGGTTGTAGGCCACGCTCAACGAGATGCGGCCCGCCACCAGACTATTGGGCAGCGGGTTACCGATGGCGATCTGCGTGGACGCGCGCTCCGGCGCGGCGTAGATCGGACCAGCAGCAGTAATGCAGAGAAGCAAACCGGGAACAACTGACCAGCGGTGCTTCCCCAGGGCTGTACGGCGCATGAACCTACCTCCTGCCTTGGGTCTTTCGGGCGATAACGCCTGGCTCTTTAAATCTTCGGGCGGATCCGGCCGGCTCCCCGAGGAAAAATTCATCGGTGCGTGCGATCCGCAACTCGTAGCGAGTTCGACTTTACGTCCCCGTGAGCTTGCATGTGGCTAGCATACGAGCGGTAACGGCTTAGACGCGGTCGTTCCGGGGACTGTTCCCTCCTGCTTAAAGAGACTCCTGCGCGTTAAGCAATCTAGACCACGTTTTTTTGGGCTTGCGCTCGCGGACCGAAGAAACGCGCAGGTTCCGCCGGCTTCCCTTGGCCGTCGCCTGGGGACTTTGCCGGGGATTCCACCTCGAATCGAGCCTCCCTACCGCCCCACCCAGGGGCGCAGTATTCCTTGCTGCACGTATCCCGGCCAACCGGCATCCTCACGGACGGGTAGCCGGCTTGCCTCCGGTAGATCGAGCAACCGGCCGGCCGTCGGGACCTCCCTGCGGGAAGGCGCATCGGGGCCCGGCGAGGGCCGCCGGTGTAAGGTCGCGCGCGTCCATATGTTGAGTAGGCGCCCGGCTGGGCGACCCGGGGTTGTCACCTCCACAGGATAGTACTTCGTATGAGTTTCACAGGTTCGGAAGGGACGTCACCTTCCGGCCGCGAACATGTGGAGTGACTGCCAAATCAAGGAACCGTTCCCGCTCCGGTCAAGCCGCAAAGTAGGGAATACACGGACATGAGCTATTATCCTGATCGCCGCTTCTTGCCATGGCGGCTGGCACAGCCACGCCACGGCAGCTCCCCCCACTCCGAGGCGGCAGCACCCCAGGCTTCGCGCCACGGGTGTTCCGGTGCCGAACCCCACGTCGGCTCCCGCGGACGCCTCCCGATCCCCCTGCCCTTGAAGCCCCAGTTGGGCGCGGCGGACCCGATTCCCGCGCTCGCGGCCTTCGCAAGCGCCTAGCCTCGCCTAACCACCGCTCCCACACCCGCGACTGTCCAGTAGCAACGCAGCGTGTGGGGTCCGACGGCCGGCCCGCGCCGTTTAATGTCCCGTTAAGGTAGACTTCGCTCTGGCTTAAGACTCCGCTGCTAACATCGCCGTGCTGGTTCGTGAAGGACGGCCACGTCCCCAACGACGGCCCGGTTTTAAGGAGCTTCCGACCTCATGCTTATCAACCACGCAAAGCGGCTTCGGAGCGGTTTCACGCTCATCGAGTTGCTGGTGGTGATCGCGATCATCGCCATCCTCGCCGCCATTCTCTTCCCGGTCTTCGCACAGGCCCGCGAGTCCGCACGCAAGACCCAGTGCCTCTCCAATCTCCGCCAGATTGGAACGGCGCTTACGATGTACGTCGGGGACTATGATGAAACGTTCCACAAAGGTGCAACGATGGTCTCCCCTGCCGTGAACGGCTTCGGCGCCAACGCCTCGATCGATGGCTGGGACAATTGGCCGTGGTTCTACGGCCCCTACGTGAAGAACGTGGGCGTTTTCGACTGTCCGAGCAGCCCCGACACCACGACCGATCTGACGTCGGTGGATTGGGGGAATGACGGCAACTACGGCTACAACTACTCCGGCCTTACGAGAGATCAGGGAACGCCTCCTCGCTCGCTCGCCGAGATCACGGAGCCAGCGGACGTCTTCGTCTTCTTCGACGCCGGCGATACCCAGGTCCGCGCCGGCACCAACGACTGGCCCGGCCTTCTGGAAGAGCTGGACGCCAACCTGAACTGTGACGCCAACCAGATTGGAACCCGCTACTCCAAGGAGTGCGCTTTCCGGCACGCCGGTCGCGTGAACGTCACTTATGCAGACGGTCACGCCAAGAATCTCGACTGGTCGAAGTTCCTGACCCGGAACGCGAACAACGTCGCACCGTGGATGATCGCCTGGAGTGATTGCGCGGGCGGTTGTCCGGCGCCAGCGGCCGGCGCCGGGCAGTGCTTTGACCCCAGCAAGATCCCCTAGCCAAGGAGTTCAGATGGATCAGTTCCAGGTTTCCAAGCCGGTGGGCATCACCATCGCCGTGGTATTCGCGCTCCTGATCGGGGGCGGGCTCTGGTACAAGTTTAACCCGCCGGGGCTCAGCCAGCAGTTCATGATGCAAGATGCCGATCGGAACCGCCGGGAAGAGGGCGACGCGGAGAAACTGCGGGGCGGGGCCACTCCCAAGACCCCGGAGGAAGCGGCTGCCGCCCAGTTCCACAGCGACAAAGCCTATCAGCCTGAGAAGTAGGTGACGGTTCGTCCGCAGCCAACACCCTTCCGGATGCCGCCGTCCCCCAGATTCCAGAATCCGCCAACGCTCTAGAGCCTCCCGTCCTCGGTGCGTCCGCACCCGAAAAGGAACCTTTTGCCATGTCGCTCCGACACAGCGCTCGTCAGGTGTCCCACCGACGCGCGTTCACGCTCATCGAACTACTGGTGGTGATAGCTATCATCGCGATTCTTGCAGCGATCCTCTTCCCGGTGTTCGCGCGCGCTCGCGAGGCGGCTCGCGCCACCAGTTGTAAGTCCAACCTCAAGCAGATTGGGCTGGCGGTGAAGATGTATCAGCAGGACTACGACGAGATCCTGCCGTTCTACGTCAACGGGTCCAACTTCGCCTTCAATCCCGCGAACATCCACGACAGCTACTGGGGTTGGTTCTACACCCCCTACATCAAGAACGCCGGCATCTGGAACTGCCCCAGCACCCGGCTCGCCGCGTTCGGTACCGGAGGCAACGCCGGTAAGGGAAACGCCTACGGGATGCCCTACTTCGTGGAGAGCAAGGCCGACGCGCTCTTCGAGGATCCCTCCGGCACCATCTTCGCGCACGATTCCTACGAGACGCGCCTGGATGACAACGGGGACCTGATGTGCGCGCAGGCCGGTCAGGTGGTCGGCCACACGCAGTCACCGGCCGTCCAACGGGCGGACGAAGCCTACCGCCACAACGACGTCTGCAACGTGCTGTGGTACGACGGGCACGTAAAGGGTGTAAACCGCACCGGCAATTACCCGCGCAAGTACTACACGCTGGCCAACGACTAATTAGAGCCGGCCGGTAAGCTCCCCGAGGTGTAACCGGGGAGAGGAGTCCGAGGGGAGGAGCAGAGTGCTCCTCCCCTTTCGTCGTACGTGCTACGTGCGGGCATTAAGACGTTGGTTAGGCCGCCGTTAAGGATGCCATCGCTCTCCGTTAAGGACCGAGTGCTAATCTCACGCTGCCTGGTGCAGGGCGCTCGCCGCCCTTCGCTCGGGACGCACACTCGTTCTCACGGAGAGACTATCCCCATGCTTTCGAACTACCTCGGGCGAAGCCAGCGCGCCCACCGGAGCGGTTTTACGCTCATCGAGCTGCTGGTCGTGATTGCCATCATCGCCATCCTCGCCGCCATCCTGGTCCCGGTTTTCGCCAAGGCCCGCGAAGCCGCTCGCGCCACGAGCTGCAAGTCCAACCTCAAGCAGATCGGCCTGGCGATGCGGATGTACGTTCAGGACTACGACGAGTCCCTACCGCCGCACGTGAACGGTCAGAACAGCTTCCTCTGGACCGGTACCGGGAGCACGTACTGGGGCTACTACTATCTGCCCTACACCAAGAACCAGCAGATCTTCGCCTGCCCCAGCGCCAAGGATGCAAGCTGCAAGTTCAACGCCTACGGTCTGAGCGGCTTCATGGATGGCGGCGGCGCCGGCTCCGGGCTGACTGACGCGGCGCTCGTGGAGCCGGCCGGCACCATCTTTGCTCACGACTCGTTCGAGAGCCGGATGGATGACAACGGCGACATGCTGTGCATCTCCGCGGGGTTCACCGAGAACCTCAAGCAGAGCAATGACATCCGCTACAAGGACGAGGCCTGGCGCCACAGCGACACCTGCAACGTGCTCTTCGCGGACGGTCACGTGAAGGCGTACAGCAAGAGCCCCAGCTATCCCCGCTCCCTCTACACGCCCGCAGCCGACTAGCTCACGCGGAATGTGACCGCAGATCACGAGCCCGGCGGCGCCTCACGGCCCTGCCGGGCTCGTTATTTCGGGTCCGCGGCCAGGGCTTGGGCGAGACAAGCACTCGGCCGATGATACAATCAGGAGGGTGGCATCGCGCACCGCAGACTTGAGAAGGCAGGCCATGAGTTCAGCGTATCTGGAGCGGTACATCGAGCGCGTCGGGCTGGGCGAGATCTGGGCCAAGGTCCAGGCCGGGACTCGGCTGTCGTACG
>JAJFMS010000230.1 GCA_020696885.1 Armatimonadota bacterium
CGAAGTGAACCGCCAAAACGAGATCGTCAAGGAGATCCCGCTTCAGGTGGACCATCCCAACTCCCACCGCGACACCCGCCTGGCCCGGAAGCTGGACAACGGCAACTACCTGGTGTGCCACGAGGGCGACGGTACCGTCCGGGAGTACGATTCGCAAGGGAAGGTCGTGTGGTCCTACGCGCTCGATCTGAACGGCCGGCCGCGCTCGCCGGGGCATGGTCCGGAAGGGCACGGCACGGAGGTCTTCGGCGCCATCCGCCTGCCCAACGGCAATACGATGATCGCCGGGGGGAACAACAACCGCGTCCTCGAGGTCTCCCGGGAAGGGAAGATCGTCTGGAGCATCGATCAGAAGGAGCTCCCGGGGATTACCCTGGCGTGGGTCACGTCCCTGGAGTACCTCCCGAACGGTCATCTGATCTTCGGGAACACCCACGCGGGGCCGGACAATCCCCAGCTCATCGAGGTGACCCGCGACAAGAAGGTGGTCTGGACCCTCAAGAACTGGACCACGCTCGGCAACGATACCTGCGCCGCCCAGGTGCTCGACGTGAAGAAGGTAATCCGATGATGCGCGCTCTCGCTCCCCTCTCGCTGCTGGCGCTCCTCGCGGGCGCCGCTGTCTCCTGGGCCCAGGACGGCAAGATCACCCACTCGTTCCTCGCCACCGGCGCGGAGACGCGCATCATCGCAGCGGACGGGAGGGTGACCTGGAGCTATCCGGTCGCCTCCCGGGACGGCTGGGTGCTGCCCAACGGCAACGTCCTGCTGGCGCTCTCCGGCAACCACGGCAGCGTGGTGGAGGTAACCCGGGACGGCAAGGAAGTGCTGAAGTACCAGGGCACCCAGGCCGAGGTGGACACCGTACAGCGCCTGCCGGACGGCAACACGCTGCTCACGGAGTCCGGCCCCAAGCCGCGCCTGTTGGAGCTGGACCGCACCGGTAAGATCGTCCACGAGGTGGCGCTGACCACGCAGCTCGAGAACACCCACCTCCAGCAGCGGATGACCCGCAAGCTGCCGAACGGGAACTACCTGGTGCCGCACACCCTGGAGAAGGCGGTGAAGGAGTACACCCCGGCCGGCAAGGTGGTGTGGCAGGTAAACACGCCCAACTGGCCATTCACCGCGATCCGTCTGCCGGACGGGAACACCCTCATCACCTGCACCGTGGGTAACCTGGTGATCGAGGTCAACCCGAAGGGCGAAACGGTCTGGCAGGTGAGCAACGACGACCTCCCCAGCAAGCCGCTCAGCGACTGCTGCGGCGCCCAGCGCCTCCCCAACGGCAACACGGTGATCACCAGCTACCGGACTAAGGCCGGCGAGGTCCGGCTGACGGAAGTGACCCGTGACAAGAAGATCGTCTGGACCTACACCGACGACCGGCCGAGCGGCATCCACGAGCTCCACATCCTGGATACCAACGGCAAGCCGATCGAGGGCCAGCCGCTCCGGTAAGCGCACTGCTCAAAGCCGTTCGCTTTAGCTTCGTAGGCAGGCCCTTTGTGGGCCGTTCGCTAGGCATACGCCCCGTCTGGATCAAGCGCCCGCAGTGCTAACCGCCACCCGTCTTAACAGGCTTGAGTGAACGGTGCCCAGTTGGTGAGCTAGAGCCAGCCTGTTGGCGCCTGGGAGGGATGCACGTGGAGAAGAAACGGGTCCTGATAACGGGAGCCAGCGGCCTCATCGGCCGGGTGGTGCGGGAGCGCTTGGGGGACAGCTACGCCTTCAGCGCGCTCAACCGCCGGCCGGTGCCGGGCCTTCCGTGCGTGCAGGCGGACATCGCGGACTTCGACGCGATCCGCCCGGCGTTCGACGGCATCGAGGCGGTGGTCCACCTGGCGGGCTACACCGGCTCCGCGGAAGACCCGCGCGTGGAAGACTGGGACGGCAACCTGCAGGGTCACATCATCGGGACCCGCAACGTGCTGGAGGCCAGCCGCCTGGCGGGGGTGCGGCGCATCGTCTTCGTCAGCAGCGGCTGCGCCATCCTGGGCTATGAGCGGGAGTACCCCTACTGCCACCTGGTGGCCGGGGAGTACGACCAGGCGCCGGAGAGCTGGCCGATGGCCGACCACACCTGGCCGGTGCGACCGGACGGCATCTACGGCGCGGCCAAGGTGTTTGGGGAGGCCGCCGGGCACTTCTACTCGGATGCGTACGGCCTCTCGGTGCTCTGCCTGCGCATCGGCGCCGTGCTGGACACGGACCGCCCGAAGCTGCGCCGCCAGTATCCGGGCTACCTGAGCCAGCGAGACGTGGCACAGGCGATCCACAAAAGTATCGAAGCGCCGGAGACCGTTCGCTACGGCGTTTTCGATATCATCTCCAACAACCGCTGGGCCTGGCGGAGCATCCGGCACGCCCAGGAGGTACTGGGTTACGAGCCGCAGGACAGCGCGGATGTGTGGGAAGCGTAGTACGTAATCCGTAATGCGTAAGGACATCCTTCTGGAAGCGTCGCTTACGAAATACGCATCACGCATTACCGGGACCGGAGTTGGCAGGATGAAGTTGGAAGGGAAGCGGGCGCTGGTAACCGGCGCGGCGCGGGGAATCGGGCGGGGCTGCGCGCTGGAGCTGGCGCGTGCCGGAGCGGACGTGGCGGTGAACGACCGGGAGCTCTCCCCGGACGCGCAGGCGCTGGTAGAAGAGATCCGCGCCCTCGGTCGCCGGGCCGAGGTGGTGGCCGGCGACGTCTTCGAGCGCGTGGGGTGTGAAGGAGTGGTCGCGCAAACGATCGAGGCGCTCGGCGGGATCGACATCCTGGTCAGCAACCCGGCTTACTCTCGCCGCTCACCGTTCCTGGAGTACGATCCGGAGGTCTTCGAGAAGGTGCTGCGCGGCACGCTGTTCGGCGGCTTCCACATGAGCCAGCTCGTCGCGCGGCACATGGTGGAGCGGGGCGACGGCGGGAAGATCGTGTTCGTCTCCAGCATCCATGCCAAGGTGCCTTACATCCGCAGCGTGGCCTATAACGCTGCGAAAGCCGGCCTCACCCACATGGCGGCCACCATCGCGGCGGAGCTGGCCGAGCACCGGATCAATGTCAACGTGATCGAGCCGGGCTGGATCGACACCCCCGGCGAGCACGAAACGTTCGGCTCCCAGGCGATCCAGAACGCGGCGCCGGACCTGCCCTGGGGTCGACTCGGCACCCCCGAAGACATCGGCAAAGCAGCGGTCTACCTCGCCTCGGCGGACGCGGACTATGTCACCGGATCCTTCCTGGTGGTGGACGGCGGCTTCATGCTCCGCGCCGCAGGGGCCGGGGTGGACATCATCGCCTGAGGGCTGGCGCATCCCGCGGAAACGGTAGCCAGCGCTCGGAGGTGGCGCTGGCTACCGGAAACGGACCCCCAACACCGAACACCGTTTGGATTGGTGAACTGTGATTTTCGATTGAGACCGCCACCCGAAGACGGTATCCGTCCCCTCCGAACACCGAACACCGAACACCCAACACCGAACACCGTGGGCTACCGCTCCAACGGCAGCCACACCACGAACTCGCTGCCCTGCCCCTGCCCCTCGCTGTGCGCCTCCACCCAACCGTGGTGAAGATCCACCAGGCGCCGGACCATGTTCAGCCCGATCCCCAGTCCGCCGTGCGTGCGTGCGTGCGTCCGGTCCACCTGGAAGAACAGGTCGAAGATGTGCGCCAACGTCTCCGGATCGATTCCGATGCCGCTGTCCCGCACCCGGACCACGGCGTACTCCGCGCCGCTCCCCGGCTCGCCCGGTGTCTCACCTGGTTCCGGTTCGATGGACAGCGAAACGGAGATCTCGCCTCCCGGCTCGGTGTACTTGGCGGCGTTGGTGAGCAGGTTGGTGAACACCTGGTCGAGACGGAGTGGGTCGCCGGAGAGGACGACGCTCTCCGCAGGCAATTGGGGCCGCAAGGTGTGACCGCGCGTCTCGAACTGCGGCTGCACCGACTCGATGGAGCGCGCCAGGAGCGTGGGGAGGTCCACGCGCTCCGGCCGGAGCTCGACCAACCCCCGGCTAATGCGCGAGACGTCCAGCAGGTCGCTCACCAGGCGGGAGAGATACTCGGTCTGCCGCGCGATCGTGTGGCGAAGCTGCGAGGGGCGCGGCTCCGGCGAGCCGATCCGCTCCAACAGGTAGTTGGCGCTCGTGATGGCGGCCAGCGGGTTCCGGAGCTCGTGGGCCAGCGTGGCGATGAACTCATCCTTCCGCTGGTCGGCTTCCGCCAGGTCCATCAGGCGCTCGCGCAGCTCGTCTTCCAGGCGCTTCTGCGGCGTGTAGTCTTCGTGGACCAGCACGACCTTCGCAATCCGGCCGCGCTGGTCTTTCACCGGATAGACCACCGCGCGCACCCAGCGCCGCGGGTCGTCATCGGCACGGGAGTGGGGGAGTGTCTGGGAGAGGTCGTACATGATCGGCGGGATCTCCGCCGCTTCGCCCGCGAACGCCCGCAGGATGTACGGCATGACGCCCTTCTCCACGAGCTGCTGGTCCCGCAGCGTGTTGTAGCCGACCAACGCGTCTTGCTTGATCCCCCACAACCGTTCCCAGGCGGAATTGACCTGGAGGGTGCGCCCATCCGGCGAGAGGACCTGGATGCTCAGCGGAGACTGCTCGATCAGGGACCGGAACTGCTCCTCGCTCTCGCGGAGGTCGGCCAGGAGCCGGTCTCGCTCGCTCACTGCCTCCTCGGCCCGCGTCCGCGCCTCCTGCTCGCGCTGGAAGAGCAACACGTCGTGGAGCGAGGCCGCCACCATCGCGGCGAACGTGTGGAGCACGTCCTCCACCTCCGGCAGCATCTCTCGCCGCGAAAAATAGACGAACACGCCGCAGAGCTTGCCCCCACCCAGCAGCGGGAAGACCGCCACCGACGCGAGGCCTTCGCGCCGTACCCAGTCCTCGTCGAAGCCCGGATCCCCGAGCAGCCCGTTCCGCACGAACGGCTGGTGGGTTCGCGCAACGATCCCCACTTTATACGGGTAAGTCTCGATGTCGATGTGAGCGCGGGAGCTCGTGGTGGTGGCCGTCGAAAGCCCGGCACTGGCCTGGAGCGTGAGAGAATTCGCATCCGCGTCGCATAGCCAGATGCGGGCGAGGGCCGCGTCGAAGTCCTGCACCAGGGTGCGGACAATCGACTCGCTCAGCGCCTGCGGATCGAGGTGCGAGGCGAGCAGCGCCGAGGCCCGGGTCGCCGCGCGGAGGTACCGGGTAATGGTGAGCTGCTGCTCCAGCAGCACCAGATCCGTCAGGTCCCGCAGCGAGGCGACGAGGAGGGTCTGGTCGGCGGTGCCGAACGCCGCCAGCGTGAGCTCCACCTCCACTTCGGCGCCGTCTTGTCGCCGGGCGGGCACCCGCACCGCGCGGCCCAGGATCTGGCCCTTGCGGGTAGCGAGATAGCGTGTGAACCCGGCGTGGTGCGCGTCGTGCAGCCGGGCAGGGATCAGCGTGGTCAGCGGCTGCCCCACCAGCTCCCCAGGCGTCCATCCGAGCAGGGCCCCGGCTCGCTGGTTTGCATAGAGGATCACCCCGTCCGCGGAGGCCGCCACCACGGCATCTGCGAAGGTATCCAGAATCAGCCGGAAGTCCAGTTCCATACGAGGCGTTTATACCGCCAGGGGTTCCTTCTCAAGCATTCGGCCGGTTCGAGGGGGGCCGCGCTCACACTCACGATGCTCATATTGCCGGTTCGACATGCTGCCGAGCGGTTACTCAACAAGACTGCGGCAAGTTCCGTGCCGGAGCGGGATTGCGACCCAAAGTACCCTCGCGAGGCGCGCAACAAACTTCCAACCGGGCGCACCCGCACCGACTGAAACCCGCACCGGCTGGCTGCGACATAATGCTATACGAGTAACACGCCCCCAGCTTCGCCTTCGAATGTCCAAACTTACCCAGAGAGAGCTCGCCGCGCACCTCGGCCTGAGTTACGCCACGGTCAGCCGTGTGTTCAACGGGGACCTCCGCGTCAAGGAGCCCACCCGCCACCGCGTGATGCAAGAGGCGGAGCGGTTGGGTTTCCGGGGACATGCCCTGGCGCGGGCGCTGCGGATGAAGAAGAGCTTCGCCCTGGGGATGGTCGGCACGAACACGCTCCACAGCTACTGGGCCGAGGTGATGTCCGCCCTGGAGCGCCGCGCCCGGGAGTCCGGCTACCACGTGATCATCTGCCACCGTCATCGAGAGGAAGGGTCGGCGGAGCAGGTGCGGTTCCTCCTGGACCGGCAGG
The DNA here is from genome assembly GCA_020696885.1 of Armatimonadota bacterium. The sequence goes on from JAJFMS010000230.1 coordinate 6,218, forward strand.
TAGACG
>JAJFMS010000231.1 GCA_020696885.1 Armatimonadota bacterium
CGTTCGATGCTGGCGACCCGTTCCGGTAGCGGGGGCTACCGTTAACAGGGGACGGGTGGTTGTGATCTAACGCGCCATCCGCCCGAGGGGCACGAGGCGGCTGCCTACGATGGTTTCCTTGAAAGCAAACCGTAGGCAGCCGCCTCGTGCGGCGTTCGATGCCGGTGACCCGCATCCGAGAGCGGCATCCCCGTTCTCGGATGCGGAGACGGTGATCGAACGCGCCATCCGCCCGAAGGGCACCCGGCGCTGCCTACCGTACTAAAGGACCGCGAGGCACTCCCGTGCTGCAGCGACGGTCCGCTCGATGTCTTCTTCAGAGTGCGCTGTGCTGATGAACGCCGCTTCGAACTGGCTGGGCGCAAGGTAGACGCCGCGGTCCAGCATCTCCCGGAAAAACCGGCCGAAGCGGGCCGTATCGCTGGTCTTCGCGTCTTCGTAGTTGCGCACCGGCTGGTCCGTGAAGAAGCCGGTGATCATGCTGCCCACCCGGTTCACGGTACACGGGATGCCCGCATCCCGAGCCGCCGCGTTCAGCCCTGCTTCGAGCTGCGCGCCCCGCGCTTCGAGGATGTCGTAAGCGCTCCGGTCTTCCAGCAGCTCCAGTTGGGCCAGGCCGGCGCTGACGGCGATCGGGTTGCCGGAGAGCGTGCCTGCCTGGTAGACCGGGCCGGCCGGCGCCATCCGCTGCATGATCTCGCGGCGCCCGCCGTAGGCCGCCAGCGGGAACCCGCCGCCCACCACCTTGCCGAGGGTAGTCAGGTCCGGCGTGATGCCGAACCGCTCTTGCGCGCCGCCGTAGGCGAGGCGGAAGCCGGTCATCACCTCGTCGAAGATCAGGAGTGCGCCGTGCCGCTCGGTGATGGCGCGGAGTCCCTCCAGGAATCGCGGCTCCGGCGGCACGCAGCCCATGTTGCCGGCCACCGGCTCCACGATCAGCGCCGCGATGGCGTCACCGTCTTGCCGGAACGCCGCTTCCACCGCTTCCAGGTCGTTGAACGGGAGGCTGGTGGTGAGGGCGGTGTAGGTTTCGGGCACGCCGGGGCAGTCGGGGATGCCGAGGGTAGCGAGCCCCGAGCCGGCCTGGACCAGCAAGCCGTCCGAATGGCCGTGGTAGCAGCCGTCGAACTTCACGATCCGGTCCCGCCCGGTGAACCCGCGCGCCAGCCGGATCGCGGACATCACCGCTTCCGTGCCGGAGTTGACGAGCCGCACCACCTCCACCGAGGGCACGGCCTCCACGATCTTCTCCGCCAACCGGACTTCCAGCTCCGTCGGCGCGCCGTAGCTGGTGCCGCGGTCCACGGCGGCGTGCACGGCTTCCAGCACCCGGGGATGCGCGTGCCCGAGGATCATCGGACCCCACGAGCCCACGTAGTCCAGGTACTCGTTGCCGTCCGCGTCCACCAGGCGCGAGCCATGGGCGGAGCGGATGAAGAGCGGGTTGCCGCCCACGGACTTGAAGGCCCGGACGGGGCTATTCACCCCGCCCGGAATAACCCGCGAGGCCCGCTCGAAGAGCGTTTGGGATTCGCTGCGGTTCAAGGCTCAGGACCCAAACCAGAGCGCCATCTCTTGCTCGGCGGTCTCGGTGGCATCGCTCGCGTGGATGATGTTCTCACCCACTTCGAGGGCGTAGTCGCCGCGGATGCTGCCCGGCGCCGCTTCCAGCGGGCGGGTAGCGCCCACCATCTGGCGCACGGCGGCGATGGCGCTCTCCCCTTCGAGGACCATGGCCACCACCGGTCCGGAGGTGATGAACTCCACCACGCCCGGGAAGAACGGCTTATCCCGGTGGGCGCCGTAGTGGTTCTCGGCCAGCTCGCGGCTCGCGGTGAGCATCTTCAGCTCCACCACCTTCAGGCCGCGCTGCTCAAACCGCCGGATGCACTCGCCCGCCAATCCACGCCGGACGCCGTCCGGCTTCACCATCACGAAAGTCCGCTCGACCACGTCGTCATCCTCCCCAGTACTGGCTTACCTAGAAGGTATACCTCCGTAGTGGGGTGGGTGGGTATGGAAATCGCTCGGTGGCGGGGATCGCAGAGGGGAGCGGCTGCGCCGGAGTAAGAGTATGAGTAAGAAAAGGCGTAAGATGGCGACGGTGAGAAAGCAAGGGAGCGGTGGTGTTGGCGGATGGGCTGCGCTGAAGGAAGTGGCGCAGAATGTGGCTGCTCTTTTCTCTCGCCTCTGCGTCCTCTGTGTCTCTGCGGTTAAATCTCTCCCCCTGTTCGCGTTCTTTCGCGTGTTTCGTGGGCAGCCACAAGCACCGCGGGCCGGAGCTGGGCTTGATGCCCGGCTCCGGCCCGTGGTGTTGATGGTCCGGGGTCTGCTTACCGAGCGGCGTGGGCGGTCTGGATCGGCTGAACGATCGCAGGGGCGCTGGCGCTCTTCGGATAGAAGCGGTCGCGGATCTTGGGGAACACCGCGAGGCCGGTCATCGTGAAGTAGAACATGGCGCAGAGCACCAGGCCTACCTCGCGCCAGACCGGCGCCTGGAGCGGCTTGGGCAGGAAGCGGCGGTTCACGTAGATGGTGTGCAGCGCCGTCACGCCGGTGGCGAAGCCCTGGCTGACCGCGGTCAGCAGGACGATCTCCATCGGAGTGGCGCCCACCACGGTGTTCGCGATCAGGACCACGCAGTTGACGATGGCGTAGGTGAACGCGATGCCGTAGTAGATCCGCTTCACGCCGGAGCCGCCGGCCGCGTCGCGAGCCTTGGCGCTGCTGGTCCAGAGGATGTCGGTCCAGCGGCGGGTGGTGTGGTCCAGCGCCTGGAGCAGCGTGAACCAGATGATCAGGAAGCCGGTGAACAGGGTGAGGTACCAGAACAGCATTCGAGTGCCGGGCCACATGTTGCCCACGTGGTCCGCAATGCCCTGAGCCTGCATCGAGGCGATCTGCATCTGGTTGATCTTGCCGTCTGCGCTGGGCTTCAGCACGCCGAGGGACATGGCGGCCGGCAGGATCACGCCGGCAAAGCAGCCGATCACCCACACGACATACTGGTCGAAGTGGATGTGCGTCCACCACGCCTTCCAGCGGCGCATCGACTCCGGAGTGGGGCGGAAGATCGTGCCGAGCGGGGAGAGCTCCACGGCCGCGCCGCCGACAGCGCTGGGGATGCAGCCGACGTGCGCGCCCATTCCCCAGCCCTTTTCGCGGGCATAGTTGCTGACCGTGGCGTTGCTGAGACCCCCCGCTCCCGCGAAGGCGGCGAAACCGGCCACCATAGCGAAGTCGTCCAGCTTCAGGCCAGGGGGCAGCATCAGCCCGTTCTTATCGAACGGGAAGAAGAAGCCCCGCGCCAGGCGCACCCAGTTGTCCGGGGTCACGAGGATGATGTCTACGAACAGAAGGAAGAGGAGCACCCAGATGACCTTGAAGGTCATACACGCCAGCAGCGTGTTGTAGATCTTCCCGCCGAAAAGCGTGAGCGTAAAGCTGATGAGCGCTACGCTCACGCCCACACCCATGATGAGGTTGTTGTGCTCCTTGGTGACCTCGTGCCCTTCTCCGAGGTAGGCGGCCACCAGTAGCTGCGCCAGAGCGCCCGCAAAGGCTGGAAAGAAGATTCCAAAATCGCAGAAGAGGTAGACGATGGACCAGAACCGCGGACCAGGCTTCGAGCGCAGATAGCCGGTGAAGATCGGTTCGCCGGTCGCCAGCGCGTAGCGCACTACCTCGCAGTTCAGCACGCTTTGCAGCAGAATTGCCAGGGTGGCGATCCAGAGCATCTGCCCCTGGAACTTCACGGTGACGGCCGGGCCCATCAGCCACTCGCCGGTGCCGATGCTGCCGCCCAGCATGATGATCCCCGGCCCGATGGCCGCCATCACGCTCTTCCACGTAAATGGGACCGGTGCCGGCATCTCGCCCACTTCCCAGGCCGGGAGACACCCCGGATCGGGAAGTTTTTCATCCGCGGCCGCGTCGACCGCCGGTGACTTCTTTGCCACTGTTAGTTACTCCCTACGAACGTTACCGAGCGCTGTTCCACGCGGCGGGGCGCCGTTCCTGCCCCCCGGCCCGACGCTGGGTGCGATCCCCGATCCCATTGCGGCCACCGGGCCGCACCGACAGCCCACTACTCCAACACTCCATTACTCCAACTCGCCCCAAGGGTCCCACGAGGCACGTGGCGCCAGAGGAGACGGCACACGGTAGAATGAACCGGTAAGCGGGGAGTAACCGCCGCCGCGCGCCGGCCGTTTTCCGATTGCAGTCCGAGTCACCTCCAGCACCATGTCGCAGCCTTACTGGTCCGCCCCGCAGAACCTGCCGCACACCTTCCGCTGCTCCAACCATCCGGAGCGCGAGGGCGTGGGCATCTGCGTGAGCTGCCGCTCGGTGGTGTGCGTGGAGTGCAGCACGAAGATCGACCGGATGAACTACTGCATCCGGTGCCTGCAGGCGGCGGCTCCGGACCGGAACGCGGACACGCCGAACCCGGTCCGGGAGGCGGTGCTCGGGGTGCCGCTGCTGCTCCTTTCCTTTGCCGGGACGGCAGGCGTTTTCGCCGCCCTCGGCTTCGTGCTGTCGCTGCTGCGGCGTTGACCGGCTGAATACCTTATGCCATCGGGACTTCGCCCCTTAACAACGCTGGAAGTGCTGGATGCGGCGTGGCTGGTGCTGCGCCGCAACTGGATCATGCTGTACGCCAGCTCCGGTGTGGGCACCGTGCCGCTCGCGCTGGCGTTGATGGGTTACTTCTACTGGCTCGGCACGCTGGTGGTGGGAACGGAAGACAGCGCCTTCTATTCCGGCACCGCGGTCTGGGCCGTGGGGATGGCGGTGGGTTGGACCCTAAACTGCGTGGCGCGCGGCGCCGTAACGGCCATCGCCCTGGGAGAGGCCCGCGGCGAGGGGGTCTCCCTGCACGGCGCCTGGCGGCAAGCGCTGCGCACCGCCCCGAGCGGCATCTTCGCGGGCCTGGTGGGGTTCGCGGCGACCTGGCTTTCAAGTGGCTGTCTCATCGTCCCGGGGCTGCTGTTGGCCGTCGGCTGGTGGGTGGCCCGGCCGGTGACGATGACGGAGGACCGGCCGTTTGCTGCTGCGCTGCGCCGGAGCTGGCGGTTGACGGAAGGCTACCGGGGCAAGGCGCTGGGGCTGTGGCTGCTTTCCAGCGGCCTGTGGCTGTTCGCGGCCCTGAACCTGCACTTGATCACGCACTTTTTGATCGGGACGGTCGGGGCCACCCTCGGCCTCGATTCCGGCGGGTTGACGCCGCATCTCCAGTGGAAGAACCAGGCCTACACCACGGTGCTGCTGGCGTTCGCGTTCGTGCTGGTGGACCCGCTGAAAACGTGCATCGACGCCCTCCTCTACGTAGACCTGCGGATCCGCCGGGAAGGCGCGGACCTGGAGGAGCGTCTCCGGGCCTTGCGGACCGGTCCCGTCCTCCTCGTGCTGCTCCTGGCCTTCGGCTGCACGGCCGTGCCGGCCCGGGCCGCTTCCGTGGACGACTACGCCAACCGGGTTCGCTCGCTCCGGAAGCAGGTGGAGGCCGCCAAGAAGCCCGCACAGGTGGATCCTACCTCGGTGGCCACCCTCCGCAGCCAGTTGATCGAGATGCCGGGCGGGCAGAAGCTGTCCGTGCGGAACGAGTGGATTCGGGACGGTGTGGATGGCTGGAAGACCCCCGAGGATAAGGCCGCCCTCCTCCGCCGGCTGGACGCGCTGGAGCGGTCCCTCGGCGCGCCGGCTGCAGCCCCGCGCCGGGCGCCGGAGTCCGCCCCCACGGCTCCGGTAGACACGCAGCAGGCGCTGAAAGGGATTCTCGCAGCCCCCGAGTTCCAACCCCTGGCCGATCGGGGCGAGCTGCGGGGCCTGTTGAAGGGCGTCGATTTCGGGAAGACCAAAACCTGGTGGCAGAGCTTCTGGGACTGGGTGCAGCAGAAGCTCTTCTCCCCGCCCAAAGCCAAGGCGCCCACGCCGACCCGTCCCTGGAAGGGTGGCGAGAACGTGGTCTGGGTCCTGTTGGGCGTGATGATCCTGGTGCTGCTGGCCATGCTGGTGAAGTGGATCCTGGAACGGCCGGAGCAGGGCGAGGCGCGCACGGCCGCCAAGGCGGGCGACGCGCCGCCGCTGGAGGCCTCCGCCACGGAGAACGCGCTGGACCACACGGTGGACGAGTGGGAATTGTTCGCGCAGCAGTGGCTCGGCCGCGGCGACGTGCGCCAGGCGATGCGCGCGCTCTACCTGGCGACGCTGGTGCAT
>JAJFMS010000232.1 GCA_020696885.1 Armatimonadota bacterium
AACCGCCCGTCCGCCGCAAGGATCGGCGCGGCCCGACCGTTGACCCAGCGCAACTCCCCGGAAGGGGGGAGGATGCGGCACACGGTGCGGAACTCACGCCCTAACCGAACTGCTTCCAGCCACTCCCGAAGTACGCGATCCCGATCCTCCGGGTGGTCGGCCCGGTTCCAGCCCACGCCCAGGCTCTCCTCGAAGGTGAGCCCGGAGAGCGCCTGCCAGCGGGCGTTGGTGTACACCACCAGTCCTTCCGCGTCCGATTGATAGATGCTGATCGGAGCTGCTTCACAGAGCGTCCGGAACCGCCCTTCGCTCTCGCGCAGGTCGGCCTCCACCCGTCGTCGCTCCCGGATCTCCTCTTCCATCTGGGCAGAGTGGCTCAACAGGTTGGCGTACAAACTCCCGTTCTCATAGATGCGACCCACCTGGGCGGCCAGGATCGCAGCCAGGCGCTCATCTTCTTCCGAAAACCCCGGAGCCCCGACCTTGTCGAACAGGCAGATCCAGCCATAGACCCGTGCAGGCGAGCTGATCGGTGCGCCGAGGAAGGATGCGAAGGCCGGGAACGACTCCGGCAGTTGCAGGTCCTCGCCGGTATCGGCGGGGCGTGTCAGGCGCAGGGTGCGTCGGTCTTCCAGGATGACGCGCAGCGCCCCGATCGTCGGGTCCGGCGTACCCAGTCGCTCCCAGACTGCGGGCTCGAACCCGCTCGTGAAGAACCGCAGAAGCTCTCGGCCCTCCGCGTCCAGGATCCCCACCAGGGCGTAGCGTGCCCCCAGGATCTCGCGCGCTGAGACGCAGTAGGTCTGCAGCAGCCGCGCCGGGTCCCGCTCCGAGCCGAGCTGCAGCCCCAGCTCGATGAGGGCGTTGAGCTGGTGGTTTGCAGCGCTTAATGCGTCGGCTTTCCGGGCCAACGTATCCGTGAGGAGGCGGAGGTGATCGTGTTCGAACTCCTCGGCGGGCGGTGCCGCCGGGGTCTGCGTCTCGCCCAACGCCTCTTCCACGGTACGGAGGACCACTTCCGGCTCCGCGGGCTTGATGAGCACGTGGGCGACCCCGCATTCCGCGGCCAGGGACCGTGCTTCGCGCTCGTGGTAATGAGCGGTGAAGAACATCACGCGGGTGCCGGCGATCGCCGGGTCCGCCCGGAGGCGCCGCACGAACTCGAAGCCATCCATCGTCGGCATCAGGATGTCTGCAATCACCAGGTCCGGCTGCTCGGCGCGGACGATCGTCAACCCCTCGGCGCCATCACTCGCCTGGAGCAACCGGTGGCCGCCGTAGCCGAGGAGGGTCACCAGGTATTCGCGGTTCGGAGCACGGTCATCGATGATCAGGATTGTGGCCACGGCTTCTCACCTCTCTCAACTTCACGCAGGCAGGCCTCGATCTCGGCCAGGAGCGCTTCGGGCTCGATCGGCCGCACCAGGTACCGGGCCGCGCCCTGAGCCAGCGCCCGCGCGCGAGCCTCCGAGTCCAGCAGGGTGGAGGTGATGAACACCACGGGGATGGAGCGAAGCCCGGGATCGGCGAGCACAGCGGTGAGCAGGTCGTAGCCGGTGTCCCCGGACATGCACATGTCCGAGAGGATCAGGTCGCACGGCTCGGCTCGCGCGGCGGCCAGGGCCTGGGGCACGCCCCGCGCGGTGAGCACGCGGTAACCGAACGGCTCCAGGATGCGGCGCGCCAGCTCCATGTTTACCGGCAGGTTGTCCACCACCAGTACTGTCGGCCCGGGCGCAGTCGGGGCGGGCGGGGACGCCGGCTCCGCGGACGTGTTGTGCCGCGCGGGAGCGGAGCCCGGTTGCCCCTGGATCAGGAAAGCTTCCACCTGGCGCACGAACGCCTCAGGCTCGATCGGCTTGGGAAGGTAGCCGTCGAAGCCCGCTTCCATCACCCGGTCCCGGTCTCCCACCATTGCCAGGGCGGTCACGGCCACCAGCGGCACGGAGCGCAGCACCGGGTGACTCTTGAGGTAGCGGGCCACCTGGTACCCGTCCAGCCCCGGAAGGTGGACGTCGCAGAGGATGAGGTCCGGCAGCTCGGCAGCTCGGACGAGGCCGGGCTCGCCGTCCTGTGCTTCCAGCACGGTGTGTCCGAACGCTCGCAGCAGGTACGCCATGAGCTGCAGGTTTGTGGGGTTGTCTTCGATCACCAGGATGCGCGCCATTGCTTCCTGCTCCCACCGTCTACGACCTAACTGCTAGGCAGCGACTCCTCGTCCGGGATCACCAGGGTGACCGTAGTCCCACTCCTCGGCTCGCTCTCCAGCCGGATCTGGGCGTGGAGCAGCTCCGCCAGCTTGCTGCAGAGGTACAGCCCCAGGCCGGTGCCTTCCGCCTGCGGCGCACGCGGGGCCCGCACCCGCTCGAACGCCTGAAACAGCCGTGCCTGATCTTCCGCCGCGATACCGACGCCGGTATCCGCCACCCGGATCTCCGTGCGGCGCGAGTCGGGGTCGCCAAAGTGCTGCACGTCGATGGTCACCGAGCCGGACTCGGTGAACTTGATGGCGTTGTTGACCAGGTTGATCAGGATCTGCGTGAGAGCCCGCCGGTCGGTCTCCAGGCGCAGCGGCTGCGGGGGCATCGTCAGCTCGAAGTGCAGATTTTTGGCCACTGCCAACGGGCGAAGCTGGGCCGCCACGTCCGCGAGCACCTCGTTGCAGTCCACGCGCTCCAGGTGCAGCGCCACGGTGCCGGACTCGATCTTCGCCAGGTCCAGGAGGTCGTTGATCAGGGAGAGGAGGTGGCGCCCGCTGGCCTGCACCGTCCGGAGCTGGCCTTCCTGGTCCGCAGTGAGCGGGCCGGGGAGGCGCATCAGCAGCGTCCCGGTGAAGCCGATGATCGCGTTCAGCGGGGTCCGCAGTTCGTGGCTCATGCTCGCCAGGAAGCGGTCTTTGGCGCGGCTCGCCGCCTCCAACTTCAGGTTGGTCTCCTGAAGCTGCGCTTCGAACGACTTCCGCTCCGTCACGTCCCGGATGGAGCTGCTGACCAGCACGCCCTCCTCGGTCTGCAGGGGGCTGAGACTGATCTCCACCGGGAACTCACTGCGGTCTTTCCGCTGCCCGTACAGTTGCAGTCCGGCGCCCATCGGGCGCACGTTGGGGTGGTGAAAGAAGCCGGTCCGGTGGGCCGGGTGGCGATCCCGGAATCGCTCCGGCACCAGGATCTCCACCGGCTGCTCCAGGAGCTCTGCCCGCGTGTAGCCGAAGAGCTTCTCGGTCTGCGAGTTGACGAGGACGATCCGTCCGTCGCCGTTCACGATCACCATCGCGTCCGGCGCGGCTTCCAACAGGTCCCGGAACTTCTGGTCCGCCTTCTTCCGGTCGGTGATATCGCGGATTGCGCTCATCACCAGCACCTCGTCGTCATTGACGAGCGGGCTCAGGCTGATCTCGACCGGAAACTCCTCTCCGGTCTTCCGCAGCCCGTGCAGCTCCAGGCCGGCGCCCATGGAGCGTGCGCGGGGCTGGGTGAGGAAGAGGGAACGGTGGCCGATATGCGCGGTGCGATAGCGCACGGGGAGCAGCGTCTCCACCGGCTCACCCACCAGCTCGGCGCGCGAGTAGCCGAACAGGCTCTCCGCCTGGCCGTTGGCCAGCACGATCCGGCCGGTGTTGTTCGCGATCACGATAGCATCCGGCGTCGACTCGAGCAGGTCGCGATAGCGGGCCGCAATCATCTTCGAGTCGCGCACTACCTTCAGGTGCGTGACGTCCTTCTCGTTGGTGAGGTGGAAGGTGACGCGGCCGTCCGCATCCTGCATGGTGCGCGTGGAGACGTTGACGTTGACCAGCGAGCCGTCTTTGCGCCGGCGAAGCGTTTCGAAGACGGCTACTCCGCCGGCGCCAGGCTCCCCAGCCAGCGCCGCCTGTTCCCCCTGCCGACCGGCAGGAACGATCAGCGCCGGAAACAACTGCCCCGTGGCCTCCGCGGCAGAGTAGCCGAAGGTCTGCTCGGCGCCGGGACTCCAGTAGATCACCTTACCGTCGGGTGACGTGGCGATCATCGCGTCCGACGTTCCTTCCACCAGGGCCTGAAAGATGTTGGTCACGCAACGAGTCCCTCGTTCGGATCAGCGGGAATTCGTAGTTCCGGCAGCGACGGAGATGTTAGCAAGCAACCAGACGCGAGGCCAACTGTCCTACGGGGTTAGTATGGTGTGATTTTAGGCTTCGATCAACTTGCCAGGACATTGTTCGGAAAACAACCGGGGGAGGCGGGCAGGTTACAATTCCGCGCGGAGCTTTGATCCTCCGTGTAATCCATGGCGAGCAACCTGGCAAGACGGATTCCGTCCTACAGAGTTGGAAAGAGGTTAGATCCTACGTGCGATGGACCAGGACCGGCGGGAGCGCCCCCGTGGTTCGGTTCCTGTAGAGCCGCTTTCGCCACGACCATGCTGGAGGGGGCGCTGTCAGTGCTGAAGGTAGAGGTCATCCGGACCTCTGTGTGTGGGATCTCGTGGAAGCGCTCGTCGTGAGTACGGTGCGCCCTTTGCTAAAAGGGCGCACCGTACTCACAGCGGCGACGAGCAGCGGTGGTGGGTAAGTGGTCCCGGGGAACCGGCGTCGCGAGAGGCGTTACAGGACACGGAGTTGGGGGATCGGGAGCACGAGGAAGTCTCGCCAGCCTTCGGGGAGGCCTTCTTCCTCCTCATATTCGCCCTCTTCCAGCGCCTCGGCGTCGGCGGTGGGGTCCCAGACTGCGTCCCGGATGCCCAGGTAGGCGGCGAAGCGGTCCAGGTACTCCTCCACCTCCTCGGGCTCGGCTTCTTCGTCCTCGTTCGGTTCGGCGCGATCGACCTCCGTCAGCAGCTCCCAGGCCATCTCCAGGCTGGCGTGCGGTGGAAGGTAAGCCCGCAGCGCCTCCTGTTCCGGCCACTCCTCGTCCAGCGCCCGCAGGTCTCCCTGGTACTCCTCCGACGCGGCGATCTCATCCAGCCGGGCGCCGAAGCGGGCCTCGTCGACCGTGGGGTCGTCGACGCCTTCGGCTTCCAGCGAGTCGACCGTGCGGGCCCAGAGGTCGTCGTACCGGATCGCTTCCGAGGGGAGCTCCAGGCGGCCGTGGAATCGCTCGTCCTGGAACAGCTCGGTGATCCAGAACTGGCCCTCCACGATCTCGAACAGGATGCCGGGGCACTCCAGCGTGGCGGTGAGCTGGGGCAGCCACTCCCGCATGTTGCCCAGCGGGGTCCAGAGGCTGATCCAGCCGTTCCGCTCCGGGGAGATGAAGAGGCCGTACGGCAGCCGGCGGGGCGGCCACACGGGAATGGGAACGCCCCGGCCGACGTCCAGCCGTACCAGCGCGTCCACCAGGCTCTCGCGGGACCCATACCGGAGGTGCGCGCTCATCACCGTTACGGGCTCGATCATGCTCATGCTTCGAAGAATCCCTCGCCGCGTTTGGCGTACTCTCGCGCCACCGGCTCGTTCAGTTCTACCCCAAGGCCGGGGGTGTCCGGCACCTGGACGCGACCGTTCCGGATCAGCGGGTGCGGCAGGCCCACGTACAGGTCGTCCCAGAACGGCACGTCCTGGCTGTGGAACTCCAGCACCGTGAAGTTCGGGATGGCGGCGCAGAGGTGCGCGGAAGCCAGGGTGCCGATGGCGCTGGCGATGCAGTGCGGCGCCACCAGCAAGTCGTACATCTCCGCGTGGTCCGCGATGCGGCGCGCCTCCAGCAGGCCGCCCACCTTCTGCAAGTCCGGCGAGACGAAGTGGACCGCCTGCTTCTCGATCAGCTCCCGGAAGCCGTGGCGGGTGAAGAGGTTCTCCCCGGTGCAGAGCGGCACGGACGTGCTCTGCCGCAACGTGAGGAACGACTGCACGTTGTACGGCGGGCAGGCGTCTTCCAGCCAGAGGAGTCCGTACGGCTCCAGCGCCCGCGCGAGGCGCACCACGTCCGCCAGCGGGTAGCGCCAGTGGCAGTCCAGCGCCAGGTCCACGTTCGGGCCTACGGCGCCGCGGACGGCCGCCACGCGGTCCGCCACCTGCCGGATCTCGTCGTTGGTCAGGGCGCGGAGCTGCCCTTCGTGGGGATCGACCCCGGCGTCCACGTCGAACTTCAGCGCGTCGAAGCCCAGCTCCACCGCCTGCCGGGCGCGGGCCGCGTACGCTTCGGGCTCCTGGGATTCGGCCACGCCCCCCAGCTTCGCCAGCTCCTGCCGGTACCACTCCGGCTCGCGG
>JAJFMS010000233.1 GCA_020696885.1 Armatimonadota bacterium
GCGGTCTCCCGCACCGACGTGGTGCAGGACGCCCCCGACGCGTTCTACATCTACACGGACGGAGACGTACCGACCCAGATGATCGGCTGGGACGGCAACCTCGACACTGCGCGGCGCGCCTATGGCAACTTCATCGGCGCGCTGCCCTACTTCCTGGCGCGCACGCCGGTGAAGAGCGTGATGGCGATCGGCGCCGGCGGCGGGCTGGACGTGCTCCTGGCCAAAGCCGGCGGCGCGGATCGGATCGACGCGATCGAGATCAATCCCTCGATCCCCTCCGTAGTGCGGGATCCGCGCTTCTCCGGGACCTACGCGCGGATCTATCGCGAGCCCGGGGTGCGGCTGATCGTGGACGAGGGCCGCAGCTTCCTGCAGCGAGCCGGGAAGTACGACGTGGTCTACTTCGCCTGCGCCAAAACGGCGACCACCCAGACGAGCGGCGTCGCTCTGCTGGACAACCACCTGTACACCGTAGAGGCGTTTCAGGACTACTGGCATCACCTCTCCGAGAACGGGGTGGTGGCGCTGGTGACGCAGGAGAGCTTCCTCATCGATCGGCTCCTCATCACGGCGCTCACCGCGCTGCAGAAGGAGGGGCTAACGCTCGAGGAAGCCCGGAACCACCTGATCACGGCGCGGGTTCCGGAAGCGCAGTTCCCAAACGGTCCCTACCGGCACATCCTCCTCCTGTCCCGGAAAGCTTGGAAGGCAGAGGAGATGGAGCGCGTGCGCACCGGCATCATGCGGACCGGACTGGAGCCGCTCTACCTGCCGCACATTCAGCCCCGGGGCGCCGGGCTCGGAACGATCCGCGCCGGTGTCTCGCTGGCCGAGATCCGGACCGATCTGGAGCACCAGTACCCGCTGTCCCCCGTGCCGGGTGCAGAGCTCGCCAACCTCTCCGCAGTAACGGACGATAGCCCGTTCTACGTGGACGTGGCCCACGGTCTGCACCCCACCATCCAGAGCCTGCTGTGGGGAGCCGGGCTCGCCACGCTGGCGGTCGGCGTGGCGGTCCTCATGTTCGGGCTGGCGCCGCGGCGCCGCACAGGCGGAGAGGAAGACGCGGCTCCGCCGGTGCGGTTCGGCCGGCTCGCGGCCTGGATGCTCTACTTCGGGATGCTGGGCGCGGGTTTCATGTTCGTGGAGCTGGCGCTGATGCAGCGCTTCATCCTGCTGCTGGGCTTCCCCACGCGCTCCCTCACCGTGAGTCTCGCGGCGCTTCTGCTGAGCAGCGCGCTCGGAAGCTGGGTGACCCAGCGCGGCTCGGCGGACGACACCGCGAAGCGCCTGGTGCGCCTGCTGCCGGTGCTGGTGGTGCTGCTCCTGGGCTACCGGGTAGCGCTAAGCCCGATCCTGGCCGCCTTGCTGCCGCTGCCGCTGGCGGTGCGGATCCTGGGCACCGCGCTCCTGGTGCTGCCGGCCGGCTTCCTGATGGGGATGCCGTTCCCCAGCGCGCTGCGCACCCTGGGGCCGGGCTATGAGCGGCTGATCCCCGCATTCTGGAGCGTGAACGGGGTCACCAGCATCCTGGGCTCCGTGAGCGCCATGGCGCTCGCGAAGTTCATCGGGTACGGTGGGGCGCTCGTGGTCGGCGCATGCTGCTACGCGGTGGCCTGGGGGGTTGCCGCGGTATTGTCGCGCGCCCGGGCCTCGCGTGCGGATTCCACGGAGATGACGGTGTCGCCGAGGTAGAGGAAGTCGCCCGGCGCCAGCCCCGCCCGCGTGATGTGGATGCCGTTCAGGCGGGTGCCGTTGGTGCTGCCCAGGTCCGCCAGCAGCCAGGCGCCCTCCACGTTCACGATCTGGACGTGGTACCGGGAGATCTTGGGGTCCGGGAGTGAGAGCGTGTTATCCAGCTCCCGTCCCAGCGTGCAGCTCGTGCCGGTGAGCAGCACGGAGCGCCCGATTCCACCGCCCGCCTTCACCCGCAGTGCGAGGCCGCCCTCCGGCAGCGGCACCGGCGTCGGCCAGAACGGCTCGTCCGATTCGGCCCTACCGATCGAAGACAGCACGGGGATACCGGGGAACGGGCTATCACCGCCGAGCGCAGAGGCCGCATCGGCCCCGCTGCCGAACAGGTCGGGAAGCTCATCCCGCAGTTTGGAGTGGAAGCGGAAGACGTGCGGTCCGATCTGGACCACTGCGCCATCTTCCAGCTTCGCTTCGCGGACTTCGCTGCCGTTGACCCGCAGCAGCGGCTCCGCAGCCACCTCCCGGATGACCGGGAACGGACGCAGCGTGATCACGGCCTGGACCGGATCGATCAACGGGTCGCCGAACAGCGGCACGATCGCCAGCTCGCTGCGGCCGAGGGCGTTCTCTTCGTGGTAGAGCGCCACCTGGCGTCCTTCCCGCGACCCGGAGAGGAACGTGACCCAGTGGCTGCGCGTGAGGTGCTCGGCCACGGCGGTAGCCAGTCCCACAGCGGCTCCGAGGACCATGAACCCGGCGCACCGGCTCAGGCTGCCGGCTCCACCGATAGACAGCAGGACACTGAAGGCGGCGCCGCCCAGGAAGCCCCCCACCAGCCCCCCGGCACAGCCCTGCATGGCGCGCCGCGTGGATCGTGAAGCCAGACCGGCGCAGAGCCCCACCCCCAGGCCGAAAAACGCCCAGGCGGCACCCCGCGCAAACAGATCGCCGTAACCAGCGCCGGCCAGCACGCCATATACCGTGTGGGCGATGATCGAGTAGCCCCAGCCCAGGACTACTGCCATCCCGGCGATTCCCACCGTCCGCTTCGCGATGCGGGCGGCGTTTCCGGTCCAGAGATCGTCCACCGCCACCAGGCAGGCGGTAACGATCCCCGCAAACAGCACGCCCGGTAAAAAAGCGCCGCCTTCTCCACCAAACAACGAGCCAGGAGACCAGCCGGCCTGGTAGTAACCGGGCTCCAGGGCCAGGAAAACGAGCAAACCACCGGCTGCGCCGGCCAGGAATTGGCGAATCAGGGTTGAGTTCACTCGCGTGGCACCTTACACGAGGATTAACGCCGACGGGACGAAACTGTAATGCCGGGTCATCCCATCAGAACGAAGACGTCTACTCGAAGGACGAACAGTCGTGGTCTCAGGTTACATTCCTCGAAATCACCAATTTACCCTGCGCGGGGAACTGGTAGAATGAGAGGGCAAACATCAAATCGACCGCTCTGTATTGTTTGACCACAATCAGTCGATAGCTCAACAGCCTTTCAAGCCGGCAGGCTCCCCAGCGTGAGAATTCCGGAGAGTGTTGCAGCGTACTACCGATATGACCAGTAGAGCGTCCGGCGTAGGCGTGGCGACCCCCTCGATCGAACCTCTGGTTCGCAACGGAATGGCTCGGAAATGCCCAGAGAGACCCCGCAATTGTCGATGAGCCAATCTCAGACTACTTTTTCCTGCCGGGAGTGCGGCGCGCAGGTTCCTGCCACCGCGGCGCAGTGCGCGGGGTGCGGCTGCAAGGCCCCCTTTGCCTGCCAGGAGTGCGCGAAAGCGATCAGCGCCGTGACGCTGGGCGCGAAGCGGTCGCATAAATACCCCTACGGCGCGTACTCTCGCGAAGGGATGCCGCTGTGCGCGGACCATCGCATCACCCGGTGCCATAAGTGCAGCGAGCTGTTCCCGCTCGAGATGACCAAGCGGAAGAGCATCGGGGAGCGAGCGGACACGGTGCTGCGCCACGGGATGCGTCCCCGAATGGAGAAGGTCTACGGATCATTCTGCCCGGACTGCTACTCCCAGTCTCGAAAGTCGACCGTGGCGGCAGCCGAGAATGATGCGGCGCCCAACTACCGGCTCTTCGCCGCACTGCTGGTAGTAAGTCTCCTGGTACTGGGCGGGGTGGCCGTGCTGCTGGTCGCCAGCCGGTAACGCGCCGCCGCACCGGCGTATCAGAGCGTTCCGCAACTTTTGCTGCCCGCTCCACTCCTACCGTGATGAAGCCAGACTAAAGGTGAGTGCTGGAGTAGTAGAGTATCGGATGGCGGCCGGATGGCCGCAACGCTCCCCATTGCTCCCACACTCCACCACCCCGCGCCCGCCGGAGCGTCGATTCTGGGCACTTTGCGCGCCATCTGGCTGTGTAGCGAGAGTACAGTGAGCGGGGTGCTCCGTGGAGGCGGTCCATGTTCGTCGGGTGCTCGCGCCGGTCTGGAATCGCGATGCCGGTAACGCGGCGGGAGATGCTGGTTCGCTTCGGCGAGGCCGGTCTCGGTCTCTCCCTGCCCCTGCTGCTGCAGCCAGGCGCCGCACAGGCGGCCGGCGGCGGGTTCGGCAAGGCGAAGTCGTGCATCTTCCTCTTCCTCTCCGGCGGCGCCAGCCAGTACGAGACCTGGGACCCCAAGCCGGACGCCCCGCTTGAGTATCGCGGCACGTTCCGCCCGATCCGCACCAGCGTCCCCGGCACCCACATCACCGAGCACCTGCCGCGCCTCGCCCAGCAGGCGCATCGCTACTCGATCATCCGCTCGATGAGCCATACCCAGGGCGGCCACCCCGCCGGCTGCTACTGGATGATCACCGGGCGCCCCTATCCGCGCGCCGCCGCCCGCGCCGTGGCGATGTCTCGCGAGGACCATCCGCACTACGGCTCGGTGCTGGCGGCGCTCAAGCCGGCTACTCGCGCCGTGCCCAGCTTCGTGATGCTGCCGGAGCAGATCAACCCGAATGGGCCGATCCGCGCGGGCCAACACGCCGGCTTCCTCGGCCCCGGCTACGATCCGATGGTGGTGAACGCGAACCCGAACGCGCCGGACTTCACCGCCGGCGAGCTGACGGTGCGCGAGGGGCTGGACGAAGGCCGGCTGCTGCGCCGCCGCGCGCTGCTCTCCCAGGCCAACCTGCGGGCGCGGATCGAAGAGGAGCAGGGAGCCCGCAGCGACCTCCAGCCGCACGTAGCCCAGGCGTTCGACCTGCTCACCGGCGGCCTTACCGGGAACGCGTTCGACATCAGCCAGGAGACAGCCGCCACACGAGAGCGGTACGGGCGACACATCTTCGGCCAGAGCGTGCTGGTGGCGCGCCGGCTGGTGGAGTCCGGGGTCCGGCTGGCGGCCGTGAACTGGGTGCGGCACGACGACGGCGCCGGCGGCCAGGGCTGGGACACGCACAGCACCCACCTGAACTGGTCCAAAGACGAGCTGCTGCCGCCGACCGACCGCGCCATCTCCGCCCTGCTCACGGACCTGGCGGACCGCGGAATGCTGGACGAGACCCTGGTAGTGGTAACCGGGGAGTTCGGACGGACCCCCAAGTTCAACGCGGACGGCGGGCGCGACCACTGGCCGGACGTGTTCAGCCTGCTGGTAGCGGGCGGCGGTATCCGCGGCGGCCAGGTCTACGGCGCCAGCACGCCCGACGGCGCCTACCCGGCCGAAGACGCGTGCTCACCCGCCGATCTCGCGGCCACCCTCTACCACTGCCTGGGCATCCCCCCGCAGGCCGAGGTCCGCGACCGCCAGGACCGCCCGTTCTCCGTAGCGGACGGCGAGGTGCTTTCGCGGCTGCTCTAACCCCGCATAGGCAGGACGCTCCTTCACCGCAGAGACGCAAAGAACGCGAAGGGCCGCGGAGGGAGATGAGGTCGTAGGGCACACATAGCGCCGGCTATCCGGAAGCTCGGCGCTACGTGGACGGCGACTGTTACCCACTACTCCGTAATGAACGGCTTCAGCTCTTTGCGGAAGGCGACGCGGTTGAAGTGCGCCAGGAACAGCTCGTTCGAGGTCACCACATCGTCCGCGGTCCGGAGCCAGAACGTGGAGCCGTACCAGACGTCGCCTTCCTTCTCCCCCACGCTCAGGCGACCCACCAGCAGCGTGTCGTTCAGGACGGCGATCTTCTTCAGCATCGGCGCCGGATGCTTGAAGTTCTCGGGCACGTTCGCCACCGCGGTAGCGAGCCGGACCAGCCGCAGCTCCGGCTTCTTGGGATCGCTCCCCACCGAGACCTCATCCGCGTAGATGATGCTGGTTTCGTCCTTGTACTCGACGATGACCTTGAACGCGCCTTCCGGCGTCTTGGCGTAGTCGAAGCCGGCCTTCTTCAGCAGCCCTTCCAGCGTGGGCGCGGCCTGCGCGTGGGCCTGGCGCACCGTGGAGAGCGCCAACCCGGCGAGCAACATGATCAAAGCCAGTCCAGCCGGGAGGCAGCGGCTAAGCTTCAGTTTCATTCGTTCGTTCCTTTCAGGCGGG
>JAJFMS010000234.1 GCA_020696885.1 Armatimonadota bacterium
TGGAGTAAGGGAGTAATGGGGATCGCAGGGTGTTGCGTACCGGCAGCGCATTACTCCTTTACTCCAACACCTACGCTACTTGCCCCACGCGCCTTCCTGAACCGCGAGGCGTTCCTGCAGCGGCCGCCACCAGTCCTGGTGCTGCTGGTACCACTCCACGGTGATCCGCATTCCTTCGTCGAAGCCGACCTCCAACTCCCAGCCCAGCTCTCGCCGGATCTTGGCGCTGTTCAGCAGGTAGCGCCGGTCGTGGCCCGGGCGGTCCGGCACGTAGGTCTTCAGGCTCTCCGGCTTCCCCAGCAGGCGCAGGACGTGGTCCGTGATCTCTTCCACGCTCTTCTCCACGCCGCTGCCGATGTTGTAGAGCTCCCCGATGCGGCCCTTCTTGAGGATCAGGTCGATTGCCTGGCAGTGGTCGGTCACGTAGAGCCACTCGCGGCGGTTCTGGCTGCTGCGGTAGAGGGGTAGGGGCCGGTCGTCGATCGCGTTCGCGGTGAACAGCGGGATCAGCTTCTCCGGGTATTGGTACGGCCCAAAGTTGTTGGCGCACGTGGAGATGGTGGCGGGCAGGTTGAACGTTTCCTGGTAGCTGCGCACCACGAAGTCGCCGCCGGCTTTCGCCGCGTTGTAAGGCGTGCGCGGCCGGTAGGGGTGTTCCTCGCTGAAGCTGTCCGGGCTGTCCAGGTGCAGGTCGCCGAACACCTCGCAGGTGCTCACGTGGTGGACGCGCGCCACCTTCGCCCGGCGGCAGGCTTCCATCAGCCCCTGGGTGCCGAGCACGTTGGTGCGGAAGAACGCCCCGGGATCCAGGATCGCCCGGCTGTTGTGGCTCTCCGCGGCGAAGTTGACCACCACGTCCACCGCGTGCTCGGCCAGCAGGTGCTCCACCAGGTCCACGTTGCCGATGTCGCCCCGCACGAACGCATACCGGTCCCCACACTGCGTCACCACGTCGTCCAGGTTCGGCAGATTGCCCGCGTAGGTGAGCAGGTCCAGGTTGAGCACCCGGTCGTCCGGGTAGCGCTCCAACCAGTAGCGGATAAAGTTCGACCCGATAAAACCGGCCCCGCCGGTCACCATCAGATTCACGGATTAGCTCCTCTGTGATCCCGCCCCGCCGGAGATCAGCCCTCCGGCGTGGCCCTGCCTTCTATTCTAGTCGGGTGGGGAACGTGACGGCACCAACTCTGCAGGCAGGGCGGATGATCTATAAGTCTGACTAACGGTCATATTTAGATTTCAGATCAAAATCGGCTTGAATGCATTTCTGGACTGGAGTATAACATTGAACGGCGGGCCAAAAGTACCGCCGGATACGGACCGACCCTTAAATGACTGAAACCCACAAGGCGGAGACCGCCCCGGAAGGACGCCGGGAGCGGAGAGCCCGCGAAACGCGACGGAAGATCCTGCAGGCAGCCGTGGAGCTGTTCGCCGAGCGCGAGATGGATGCCGTCACGGTGGAGGAGATCGCAACCCGCGCCGACGTGGCACGGGGCACGGTGTTCAACCACTTCGCCAACAAAGAGAGCCTCTGCCAGGGGTTGGGTGAGCTGCAAATCGAAGCACTTCAGGACGCGATCCAGGAAGGCCGCATTGCCGGGCCGGGCGTGAGCGAGAAGATCGCCCATGCCATGCGGGTGATGTGTGACTTTCCCGGGCAGGATCCCGAGCGGTGCCGCACCTTCCTGACGCGCGGGCTGGCCTCCATGCAGCCCGGCGAGCTGCCGGAGCATCGGCGCCGGTGGTTCGAGCTCCTGGAGAGCTGGGTCCGGGAAGGTCAGGAGAACGGGGAGCTGCGGAACGATGTCCCGCCCTGCGAGCTAGCAGGGTTCATCATGGGGCTGCAGTTCCAGGCTACCCTGGTGTGGGCCTACGGATTCGTGCAGGGAACGCTGGCGGACCACATGGGCCGCGTGCTGGGGCTAGCGCTGGACGGGTTAAGGAAACGATAAGCAGTTGCGAGCCACGCCTGAGCGCAGTGCGGCGCAGGTGGGTGCACTTCGGGGGCCGAAGGCCGCACCGACGGGGCGGGCTCCAGAAAAGGACGTACTTGAAGATGGCTACCGTAATGCGACCGGAGAGTGAAGTTGCGCGGTTGGTCAGTGAGAACCACTCCCTGGTGGAGTGGAGCGTCAATCGCTACCTGTCGCGTCACCACGTGCAGGGAATTGAGCGGGACGATCTCGTCTCCTGGGGGATGATGGGGCTGCTCTCGGCGGCGCGGGCGTTCGATGCCGGCCGCGGCTTGCGCTTCTCCACCCTCGCTTCCGTCGCGATCGAGCGCTCGATCTTGCGCGGCGCGATGCAGGCCGGCAACCAGAACTCGGGGGCGCTGAGCCTGGACGAGGCGCTGTCGGAGTCGAGTGCCGCCGAAGGTGAGACCCGCTGGATCGAGACGCTGCGGGATGACGGGGCGGAGCGCCAGATCACGCGTACCGAAGAGCTGCAGGAACTGGGGCGCGCCATGGACCGGCTCCGGCCGGAGCAGCAGCGGCTGATCCGCCTCCACTTCTTCCAGGGCTATTCGCTGGCCGACCTCGCCCGGCAGTGGGGCACCACGCGGCAGGCGGTGGCCGGTCAGCTCCGGCGCGCGCTGCGCAGCATGCGCCGCGGGCTTGAGCCCGCGTGGTTTTAGTGATGGGGAGTGATGGAGTAGTGGAGTAGTGGGGAGTAGTGGAGTAGTGGGTGGGAAGTCACGGCGCGAAGCGCCGTATGTTCCATCACTCCACTACTCCATCACTCCATCACTCCATCACTCCATCACTCCAGCATCACTTCCTACTTCTCTCGCTCCGGTCGTGCGCCGCCGCCCCCGGCACCGCCACCTGACCGGCCACCCAGAGCACCGCCGCCACCGAAGCCGCCTTCGCCGCCCGATCGGCCGCCACCGCCGAAGGCACCACCGCCGCCACCGAAGCCGCCTTCGCCGCCCGGCCGTCGTCCGCCGCCAGGGCCACCCGCGGGCATCGGCAGCTCGGCCTGCCCCTTGAGCCGCAGCGTGCCGGCATCATAGGCCAGGAGCTGGTTGCCGCGAAGCACGAATACGGTCGTCTGGTTGGCCGTCATGGTGGCGCCGCCCATCATGCCCATGCCCGGCCCGCCGAAGCCGCCGCCCGGGCCACCGAAGCCGCCACCACCACCCGGGCCGAAGCCACCACCGCCGAACCCACCTTCACCGCGCCCGGGGCGCTGCTGGTCGCCCTGGGCCAGCGCGCGCTGGCTCACCGCCACGGTGGCGCCGGCCAGGGCCAGCGCGCCCATCCCTAGACCTACCCACCGACGAATTCTCTGGCTGATCATCTCTCCCCCTCTTCGTTATGTGCCGTCCGGCCCAATGAACGGGACGGAGCGCGACCTGCTGACGGTTAGACTGTAAGCCCCTGTCAAGAGTTGCTGTTTGACAACACCGGCGGGGCCGTTTCATTGGGTGTCCGGATAAATCCGGCAATCACCGTCTCCTTGTGACGTCCCACACTCCGGCCGGTTCCCGTGATCCTCCGCGCACGAGCGGTTTCACGCACCGGCGATGCGTGAACTGAGCGACAAGCGACGAACGTAGGTATGGAGTGCTGGTTGAGGTTGCATGTCCGAAGGAGTCACCGGGTGGGAAGGAAACGAAAGCAGCGATCCGCCACACACGCGCCCGCTCCCGCCGCGCCGCCGGCGCGCCGGCCCGCGGTGCGGTTCCGGAAGCGGTGGATTCTCTGGCTGGCCGTAGTCGCCGTGATTGCCGGGCTGACCCCGATGGTACTGCGCGCCGGCCCGGCGCTCCGCGAGCGGCAGCTCTCCCGGATGTCCCGAGAGCAGCTCGCCGCCCAGGCGGCAAAGTCGCCGGACGATCCGCTGGTCTGCTTTCACTATGCGCGGACGCTGCTGGGTTCCGGGTCCGCCAACGAGGCTGCCGGCCTATTCGAGCGGGTAACACGGCTGAGGCCGGAGATGACCCGCGCGCACCTGGGTCTTGCCCGCTGCTACACCGAGCTGCACCAGATCGGGGAAGCGGAAGCGGCCTACCTCCGGGCCATCGAGCATTCGCCCACCCAGCCGGAGCCTCGGGTGCAGCTCGCGGCGCTCTATTCCCAGAACGGCCGGGCCGCAGAGGCCATCCGGACCCTAGAGGAAGCGGCGCGTGCCCAACCGGGTGATGCGCGCCTCTGGTACCTGCTGGCGCACCGCTACGGCGACCTCCAGGAGCGCGAGCGGGCGCTGGCCGCATTGGAACAGGCCGTGAGCCTGAAGGGCGACCAGCCGGACTACCTCCGCGACCTGGGGCGAGCGCAGTGGCACTTCAATCGCCTGGACGCCGCCGAGCAGTCCCTCTCCCACGCACTGCGCCTGCGACCCCAGGATGGGCTCACCCAGCTCTGGCTGGGCGAGGTCTACGCGCGGATGCCGGATAGCCAGCAGCACCGCCACCGCGCCGAGGAGGCGTTCCGGGAAGCGGTCCGCCTGCTCCCCGCGAACGCCGAAGGATTCCTGGAGCTGGGTAAGCTGATGCAGCGGGCGGAGCTGCCGGATCAGGCCGAAAAGCTGTTCCGGGAGGCGATCCGCCTGAACCCGAATCATGATGAGGCGTTGCGCCTGCTGGGTCAGCAGCTCACGCGGAAGGGAGACCCGGAGGGTGCGCGCTTTGTGGCCCGGGCGGAGCGCATCGCGGCCGTGCGCCGCGAGCTCCAGACGCTGGAAACAGCGGTAACGAAGAAGCCCGACGACGGCGCCGCTCGCCTACGGTTGGCACGGTTGTATCGGCGTCACAGCGATCCCACGCGGGCCATGGTCACCTACGCCGACTACCTGGATCTCACGCCGAAGGATCAGGCCGTGCGCAGAGAGGTCGAAGCCTATCGGAGTCAGCTTCAGAAGGCAGCGAAAGCCGCAACTCCGTAATGCGTAAGTGACGGCACTTTCGCACTCACCTACTCCATTCCCTCTCTGTGTCCCCTCTGTTCCGATCTGTGTCCGTCTGTGTCTAAGACTCATCCGGCAGCCCTTCGGGGACTACCTCGTCTAGCAGTTCCGGGAGTGGTTTCCGGAGATCCAGTCGCCAGAGCACGCCGCCGCGGTCGAAGAAGAGCGTGCGCCCGTCGTCGGAGAGCTTGACCGGCATCGCGTTGTCCGCGAGGTGGAGGACGCGGGGCGCGGCATCGTCGGACACGGCGTAGAGCGGACCTCCGGGCGTAGCCGGATCGGAGGAGAGCAAGAGCAGCTTTCGTCCACCGATGTTGACCCGCTTCTCCGTGGGCGGCATCGCCGGGAGCTCTACCAGGGCCAGGGCGTCGGAATTGACGGCATCCGGACCCTCGTTGGTTTCGCCGTAATATTGATCGTAGTCGTCTTCCTCGTCGTAGGCTGACGGCAGGTCCTTTGTTAGCGCCGTCGCCTGATCACCGCGGTAGGTCCGGCGGGTCGCCAGATCGAGCACGACCATGCGCTCCGGGCCGATCAGCCACCGTTGCTCCTCGTTGATCTCGGTGGTCGGGAAGCGCCAGACCCTGCGCAGCCCCAGTGGCCCGACCGCCCAGGTCCCTTCCTCCCGGAACGGGGTGAGCCGGCGCCCCGTGCCGGTGTCGTCCGGCCAGCCAAAGCTCTCCAGTTTCGCCTGGAGCATCGCCAGCGGAGATGGGTAGACGATAGCCGGTGAGGGGGTCGGTAAGTCCTGTACTACCAGCCACCCGCTGCCGGACGGCACCGGCCACACCACGTAGGAGCCACCGAAGAGCCGGTGCTCTACCCCCACCGTCGTGCGCCGTGGGAAGTGGGCGGCCCGAACCGCGTACAAACCGAGGCCCAGGAGCGCGCTGCCCAGCCAGACGGCGGTGCGCAGCGGCAGACGGAAGGCGCGACTCATTGGGAAGCGCCTCCAGCGGCAGGCAGCGGGCCGCCATACTTCGCGGCGGCGGGCACAAGCGGATCGTTCGGGTAGTCCCGCTGCAGTCGTCGATAGAGCGCCACGGCTTTCGCCTCGTAGTTCAGGTCCGTGCGGTTCGCCCAGTATCGCTCCAGCGTGGGCAGGAAGCTGTAGCACAGGGCCGCGGAGTACAGAGCCTTGGGCGCTTCGGGCGATTTCGGATACTGGTCCGCCACCCGCAGGAAGACCTGGAGGGCCTGGTAGAGCGCGGCGTGCTGCTCCTGGTAACGCGCCAGCTTCGCCTCCTCGGCCGGGCTGAG
>JAJFMS010000235.1 GCA_020696885.1 Armatimonadota bacterium
ACCGGCGGTGGGAAGATTCGACGCGGGCCTCCGCTGAGCCCTCTAGTACTACAGCTGCAGATCGTGGGTAAAGAGGCTCCGGAGGATCGGAGTCATGTGCAAAGGAGCCTCGGCCATAGTGCCGGATGCCGCTACCGCCACGATCTTGGCGCAAGGGTGGGAAGTCCTGGAGACGTTGTGCCGCCGGGTGGACCGCCACATCCGTCGACCCGAAGTGCGACGCCACGTGCGGCACTACCTGTCCGCGCTCTTGGCGCCGGTACCGCGGAAGAACGGCTGGCAGGTGGCAGAGCAAGTAGGTGATCCGCGGCCGTATGGTATCCAGCGAGTTCTGAATGGCGCTGCCTGGGATGCCGACCGGGTGCGCGATGATCTCCAGGCTTATGTCAAAGAGCACCTCGGGCATCCGGAAGCCGTGTTGGTCCTCGATGAAACGGGCTTTCTCAAGAAGGGGCAACAATCCGTGGGGGTCCAGCGCCAATACAGTGGGACGGCGGGGCGCATCGAGAACTGCCAGATCGGTGTGTTCCTCGCTTATGCGAGCCCCTACGGGCGCACCTTCCTGGATCGGGTCCTGTATCTGCCCAAAGTCTGGACGGACGATCCCGCACGCTGTGCGGCGGCCGGCGTCCCGGCCGACATCGAGTTTGCCACCAAACCGCAACTGGCGCGCCAACTGCTCGTGCGGGCTCGGGAGGCGGGAAGTGCCGGCCGCTTGGGTCACGGCGGATGCGGTCTACGGCGGGGATCGCCGCCTGCGCCGGTGGTTGGAAGACCAGAAACAGGCATTCGTGCTCGAAATCGCCTCGGCCCGGATGGCCGGGTTGGGAGCATGCGCTGCTCGTCCGGCGCAGCCTCCACGACCCCGAAGAGTTAGCCTATTACGTCGTCTTCGCACCGGCGGGGACGCCGCTCACGACGCTGGTGCAGGTGGCGGGGACCCGCTGGAGTATTGAAGAGACCTTCGAAACCGCAAAGGGAGAGGTCGGATTGGACCAGTACGAGGTGCGGAAGTGGCACGCCTGGCATCGGTTCATCACCCTAGCCATGCTGGCGCATGCGTATCTCGCGGTGTTACGCGCCCAGGCCCACGCCGCCGAAAAAGGGGGGACCCGGTAGCAACCAGGTCCCGGAAGACCCAGCAATGGATCGAGTTGTTGCCACTGACGCTGCCGGAGGTCCGCCGGCTACTCCAAGGGATCGTTTGGCAAGCAGGGCCGCCGGGCAAACTACTGCTGGCCTGGTCCGTCTGGCGTCGGCAACACCAAGCACTAGCCCGACGCTACCATTACCAAAAGCGCAAGGGCCGCGCCAGCCCTGATGTCCAACTGTAGTACTAGGCCGGCTGAAGCAGCCGGACTCCTGTCAAACTGGCGGTAGGTGGGCAAAAGGGCGAGGACGGAGTTCGGCCATCGGCGTACCTCCGCGGCTAAGACTCCTTTGTCCCCACTTTGCGGCCCGCTGCGTCCTCCCATACGGGCAAGCTTGCGTCTCTGCGGTTAACTCCCCCCAGGCGATCAGATCTAGAACAGCTCGCGGATCGGCTCGCCGTTCTGGACGATGAAGATCGGCCGGCCGGAGTGGTCGTCGTAGGTGGCTTCGAGCGGCACGCCCATGTGGCGGTAGATCGTGGCGGCCAGGTCGCCGGGGGTCACCGGGCGCTCGGCGATGTCGCCGCCGTCCGGGTCGGTGGCGCCGATCACCTGGCCGTGCTTCAGGCCGCCCCCGGCAAGTGCCATCGACATCACCACCGCCCAGTGGTCCCGGCCGTCGAACTTGGTCATGGACGGCGTGCGCCCGAACTCGCCCATGGCGATGACCAGCGTCTCATCCAGCAGGCCGCGCTCGCCCAGGTCGCTCACCAGCGTGGTGTACAGGTGATCGAACAGCGGGAGGAGCGGCTTCAGGCCGGAGGTGATACCGCCGTAGGGCGGGATGTTGTCGCCGTGGTTGTCCCAGGTGCCGGACGCCGTGTGGTAGCTGAGGTCCAGCGTCACGAAGCTGACGCCCGCTTCCACCAGCCGCCGTGCCAGCAGCGCCTGCTGGCACCAGAGGTGCTTGCCGTACCGCTGTCGCACCGCCTCCGGCTCCCGGGAGAGGTCGAACGCCTCGCGGGCACGGCCGCCCAGGAGCAGGTCCACCGCCCGCTGCCCGTACTTGTCCAGCGCCGCCACGTCCTCGCTGGTATCCGCCTCGCCGCGGAGGGCGTCGACCGCCTGCCGCAGCGACTGCCGGCGGCGGATCCGGTCCCCGTCCAGGCCGATCGGCAGGTGGAGCAGGTTCCCGCCCGCGATCTTGCCCGAGTCGTTGCCCACCAGGTCATACACCGGCAGTCGGGCGGCCTCGTTGCCGATGAACGGGTCGTACTGCTTCCCGAGGTAGCCGCCGAAGGCGAGGTGGGAGTCGGAGCGCTTGAACGCCACATAGGGCGGCATCGCGGGGTGGTTCGGGCCGCGGTGCCGGGCGCAGATCGCGCCGATGGCCGGGTAGCTGCGCGCTTCCGGGTTAGTGCGGGCCTCGGCGCGGACGTCGCCGGTCTGGAACACGGTGTTCGGCTCGTGGTTGGAGTTCCGAGCGTTGACGGAGCGGATCAGGGTGAACCGGTCCAGCATCCCGGCCATCAGCGGGAGGTGCTCGCAGATCCGCACGCCCGGCAGCCGGGTGGGGATGGTGCCGAACGGTCCCCGGTTCTCCAACGGCCGGTCCGGCTTCGGGTCCCAGGTGTCCAGGTGGCTGGGGCCGCCGGTCATCCAGAGCAGGATGACGCTCCGATTACCCGGCAGCGACTTCCCCCGCGCGGCCGCCTCCGCGCGCTGCTGCAGCAGGCCGGGAAGGGTGAGCCCTGCCATGCCGGCCAGCCCGGCCTTGAGCATGTTCCGCCGCGACCGGACTACCAGGCCCTCCGGCTCGAGGGCGTTGAGGTGGGAAAAAGCGTGCGCGTGTCGATGCGAGGTGGAAACCGGAAGCGCCATGATGCCCTCCGCTATAGAGACCCAAGAGGTGCGACACCCGCCAGGCGGCGCGGTTGCGGCGTCTCTGCCGGGGGAGGGCTCACTCGTCGTCCAGGAGCTCTCCGTTCCAGTCTCGCATCAGGGCGAGCACCTCTTGCAGCGCGGACTCCAGGCGCTGCGCGGCGGCCTCATCACGCTCCGTCAGCCCGGACTCCAGCGGCTCCAGCGTGAACCGGGCGCGGTGGCCCTCGGTCTTCAACACCTGCAGCTCCCAGCCGGCCTCAGGGTCGTCCGGGTCTTCCCAGGTCAGGTACGCAGTGCCGGTGCTGCCGTCGCGGGTAAACCGCCACCCCCGCGCGCCCAATTCTGCCAGGCGGTCTGCCGTCATCCGTTGCCATGCTCCCGCCGGGCCTCTATAGCCGCGCCCGGCCTCGCGGTAAAACAGAGCCCGCCAGAGGGGTAGCCTTGACGATCCGGGCCACCAGGCATCCTGGCGGGCGCGGGCTACTCGGGAGCGCGTGATGCGTAGTCCGTAATGCCCACCGAGCAAGGGCGGCCCCCTTACGCATTACGGATTACGCATTACGAGCCATCCGCTCGTTCGCCGCCGTTCTCGCAGGCTGCCCGGATCATGGAACACATCCTCGCGAGGGCCTGCGTCTACACCCGTGCCACCGTGCAGTATACTGGAGGTAATGCACCTCTTGCTCGTGTTCGTGTTGTGGCTCTGCTGCCCGGCTGCCTGGCCGGGGCCAACCGGCCACGGCTCCGCACGATCCACCGCGGCGCGCTCGAGCCGTTCCGTGGCTGGCCGGGTAGGGCGTCCGCGACCGACGGCTCCCACGCCGGAGCGGCTGTGCGCCGAGCCGGTGGCGCGACCCGCGTGCACCAGCGGCGCCTTACGGCTGCTTCTCGGCCTACCGCCCCGCGAAGCGCCGTCGCTGCAGCCGCCTCCTACCGTCAGGGAACGCCTGCGCACCTCAGACGGCGCTTCTGCCGAGTTCTTCGCCTCGACCTCCTCCCGCGGACCGCCTTCGCAGCCGGGTTAGTGCTATCGAGAGGCAGCGGACGACCTACCGGTTGCTCCGGTGCCTGACCGCACCCATCCCCGCCGGCGAGCACCGCCGGCGCCGCGAGAAGAGGAAAAGCGCGTGAATCCCTACACCTGGATCATCGCCCACACCGTGGGCAGAAGTCTCATCCGGGAATGCCGCCATTGCCGGCATCACCAGGCCGTGACCCGAGAGCAGCTTCGAGACACCGTGCAGTGCGCCAAGTGCGGTGCCGCCATTCCGCCGCCCGGCAGGAGCAGCGGCCCATGAACGAGCACGATTTCATCGTCAACCTGGCCGTCGCCTTGCTGGCCGCGGCGATCGGCGGGCTGGTCGCCCGCCTGCTCAAGCTCCCGGTGCTGGTGGGCTACCTGGCGGCCGGAGTACTGGTGGGGCCGCACACTCCAGGCGTAACGGCGAACGCGGAAGCCGTGCACGCGGTGGCCAAGCTCGGCGTGGCCCTGCTGATCTTCGCCATCGGCGTCCAGTTCCACCTGAAAGAGATGCTGGCGATCCGCAAAATCGCCCTGGTGGGCGGCGGCATCCAGATCCTCGGCACCATCGCCCTCGGGTGGCTGGTGGGCGTGTGGCTGGGCTGGGGGCATTACGGCGGCGCCTTCCTGGGCTGCGCGCTCGCGCTCTCGTCCACGGCGGTCATGATGCGCCTGCTGGAAGAGCGCGGGGAGCTGGGCACGAGCCATGCCACCGCGATGCTCGGGATCCTGGTGGTGCAGGACCTGGCGGTAGTACTGATGATGGCGCTGCTGCCCGCCGCGGCGCAAATCTCCGAGGGGGGCGCCGGAGCCCTGGCCGGCGTGGGCCTCTCGATCCTCCGCGCGATCGTGCTGGTCGCCGCCGCGCTGCTGCTCGCGTCCCGGGGGGTGCCGTGGCTGCTGGAGCGCGCCGCGCGGGCCGGGTCACAGGAGCTGTTCCTCATCATCGTGGTCTGCGTCTGCCTTGGAGCCGCGTACCTCGCCCAGCTCAACGGCCTCTCGCTAGAGCTTGGCGCGTTCCTGGCGGGCCTGGTGATCTCTGAGAGTGACTATGCGCAGGAGGTGTTCTCGCAGATCCGGCCGCTGCGGGACCTGTTCGCCTCCCTTTTCTTCGTCTCCATCGGGATGCTGCTGGAGCCGGCCATCGTGGCCCAGCACGCACCCGCCGTGGCGGCCGTGGTCGTGACCATCGTCGTCGGGAAATCGATCCTCGCCGTGGGCGCGCTGTTCGCGGCGGGGACGCACGGCCGGACGGCGCTGCTCGCCGGGCTCGGCCTGGCACAGATCGGCGAGTTCTCATTCGTACTGGCGTCCGTGGGCACGGACCGGAAGCTGATCCCGGACTTCGAGGCCGGCGTCATCCTCGCCGCTGCCCTGATCTCGATCCTGCTCACCCCGTTCGTGTACGGCGCGGCGCCGGCGATCTACCGGGCCGCGAACCGCGTTCCGGCGCTGGCGCGGCTGATGAACCGGCGTCAGGAGTCCGGCCTGGGGCACGGCGAAGAGCCGGAGCCGATCCGGGCCGTGATCCTGGGCTGCGGACGGGTGGGCAAGCACGTGTCCCAGGCCCTCAGCTCTACTGGCGTGCGGCACGTGGTAGTAGACTACGAGGCCGCCGTAATCAAGCGTCTCCGCGGCGTGGGCATCCCGGTGGTCTTCGGCGACGCGACCTCCGAGGTGGTGCTTCGCGAGGCGCTGACGCCCGGAGTGGAGCTGGCGGTGGTGGCGCTTCCCGAGGCCAGCATGACCCCGATCGCGGTGCGGGCGCTCAAGCGGTTGAAGCCGGAACTCCCGATCATCGCGCGCGTCCACCGCGGCACCTCCATCCCGCGCGTCCGGGCGGCCGGCGCGGACGAGGTGATCCACGCCGAGTTCGAAGCGGCCACCGCCATCATCCGGCACGGTCTGGCGCGGCTCGGAGTACCGGAGGCAGAGACGGAAGCCCACGTCAGCCTCATCCGCGCGCACCGGTACCGCAGCGATTGAGGGCGCGGAGAGCTGCCCGCGAAACACGCGAGAGGACGCGAACAGGGGAAGGCCTCCCAAGAAAACTCTAGTGAGTAAGGTCGTCCTTGTGGCACGAGCCGGAGCCGGAAGAGAACACATCCTCCGGCGCCGGGGCGGCGCCAATGTGAAGCCCCCGAGACCGGCCGGGCACCCCCTGGGTGGCGGCTCGCAGGCGGTAGCACCCACCCGTGAATCGCTACCCAGAACCCAGCCGCGCTGGCGGTCGCGGGGTCCTGCCATCCGAATCTCCACGCCAAGCCGCCCGTTAGTCCCAGCGTCTTTTGCTGGGACGTGAAAGGGCGAAGCGCAGGCCCGGACGTGGGAGGGTGGGTGCTACCGTCAAGGGTCGGGGGCGACCTACCGTCACAGTAGCCGTCGCGGCGATGAGGTGCACGCCTCGCCGGTCTGAGGTCGTTGGGCAAAAAAGAGCCCCTCGCGACGCTGCGAGGGGCTGAGCCCTTACGATGGCACCGGTAACGACCGGAACCGGGCGCCCCGAGATCCACCACGGGGCGCCACATCTACGACCATACCAGCCTCCAGCGGCGCGCGAAGCCGCGACTGTGACTCGCGTCACGCCGGTCAAAAGAATCTTCACTCTATGCACGGGGCAGCTACCGCATAAAGCGGCAGGCAGCGTGAGCCGGTTAGCTGTTAGCCAGTCGTAGCCAGGGCTCTTGTGGTCCGTTCGATCCTGGCGACCGCCTCATGACTGACACGAGCCGAATGTCCTAAAGTCGCAGGAGTAATGGACAGGAGTAATGGAGTAGTGGAGTGCTGG
>JAJFMS010000236.1 GCA_020696885.1 Armatimonadota bacterium
GGTATGCTTCCATTGGTCCGGCGAGCTTTTATGTTTGAGGCGCGCTCGAGTCGGAGAATATCTGAGTTGTGCCTTTTCGCGCCCCGAGGCACGACAACTCACCCGACCACGCACGAGTGGTGAGAGATCACAACCATGGCAAGCACAAACGGAAAGAAGCGAGTTACGTTCACGCTGGAAGCCCCCACCGCCACTGAAGTCTACGTCTGCGGCAGCTTCAACGATTGGAACCTCGAGAAGACGCCCCTCAAGGGCGACGGCGCCGGCAAGTGGAAGGCGCAGGTAATGCTGCCTCCCGGCACCTACGAGTACCGCCTGCGGGTGGACGGCGCCTGGGTGGACGATCCGGCCGCCGACGCGCACGTGGCTAATCCCTTCGGGGGCGTGAACTGCGTCCGCGAGGTTCGCGCCGCGGCGTAAACTCCGGGTCCTCTGGGTCCCGTTCCTCAGTTTCCGGGTCGCCGTGGCCTCTCGTGGTCACGGCGACTTCCCGCCGGTCTCGACCTGGCCCTTCGAGCCCGCTCCAGCGGAGGAACTCGAACTCGGTGAACCGCTTGAACTCCGCCTTGTTCCGCGCCAGCAGCCCATCGATCTGGTTGCCGCGCAGGCGGGCGGTGAGCAGGTTCTCGGTGAGCGTCCCGCGCGGGTCCGGGCCCAACCGCAGCAGGTTGAAGAACGTGGGCGTGGCCAGGATCACGCCCTTCGGCCCATAGAGCCGCGCGCGAAAGGCCCGCCGCTCCTCGGCTCGCAGCGGCTGCCAGGACGCGGACCGCACGTTCTCGCGCTTCCCCCGTGCCGCACGGCCCAGGTGCGCGGCCACGTGATCCCGGCTGAAGACCGGGTAGGCGTTCGCCGTGGACAGCTTCTTCCGCGCGGCGGCCTTAGCGCGCCACTGCCGGAAGTCACTCCACGCTTCCACCCCCTTCGGCTGCAGGTCCGGCCGGATCTGGTAGAACGCGGTCGCCTGCGCGTTGCAGGTGTCCACCGCCACGGACACGTCGCTGCCCGCCAGGCCTTCGTCCAGCAGCGTCCGCATCAGCCACGGGTAGTTCGCCACCTCCGCGCGCTGGAGGTCCGGCGAGTAGGTGACCAGCCCGGCGCCGTAGCCGGAATGGGTGTGCAGCGACAGCAGGATCGGTCGCCGATCGCGGCGCGCCGCTTCGATGTCGTCCGCGTGATCCGAAAGCCACTGCGGAAAGTCCGAGAGGATCCCGCCGGCGGCCAGGCGGTCGTCTTCCTGGCCCCATTGCTCGTCCGGCTGGTCCGAGAAAAGGTCCGGGCTGCGGAAGGAGAGGACGTAGGCGTCGCGCCAGTGGGGATGCACCTGCTCCGCACGCCCGCCGACCCGGGCGGCCGCACTCACCGCGCCCAGCAGCACCGCCGCCGCCACGCCCGCCATTACTCGCAGCCTGTTCATCGAGCTCCCCACTCCGTTGTCCGTGTGCTAACAACTCGCACCACGGCAGCCGGTTCTACCCGCAAGTGACCCGTCTCCAACCGGCCTCGTTCCCGCGGTTCGTGAGCGGTGGGGGAAACCGGATCTACCGGGCGGAAAGGAGCCGGCTGGCGTGACGGCCAAACGTTCGAGTAGGTCGATCCTGGAACTTTCGATGGCGCGACGCTCCAGGCACGGCGGGCTCGGGGAAGGTGCTATGTCGCTGCGGCTGTTGACGGAAGAAGAGTTGGGGGAAACACTCCAGCGCGCGCGGGAGATCTCCGCGCAGGACACCGGCCAGAAGCTGCCCGATGCGGACCTGACCGCGTACCTCCAGGCCGGCGAGGAGATGGGCATCCCGCAGGAAGCGCTGCTCCTGGCGCTCCGGGAGCGGCAGTTGGTGGCGCACGCAGAGCTAGCGGTCGGCGAGCTGGCCTTCGCGCCATCGGCGGACGGCCACTGGTATCCCGCCGAGATCCTACGGTTCACCGAGCACACCGCGTCCGTCCGTTTCGTAAACGGCAGCGAGCACACCTGCGCCCGGGTGGACCTCCGGCCTCTAGCGCTGCTCCCGGGCCAGAAGCTGCAGGCGGACATCAAAGACTGGGGCTGGTGGCCGGCGATCGTGGAGCGGTACGATCCGGAGAAGCGCCGGGTACACGTGCTGCATGATGACTGGATGGGCGGCAAGGAGGCGGTGCCCCTTCACCGGCTCCGGCTCACCCCGAAGACCGCTGCTCCGGCTTCGACCAAAGCTTCTCCTGCTCTGAAGCAGGCGCTCCTCCGCTGTGCGGTGCTGGCGGGGGGTGTGGGACTGGCGGCTGGGGTGCTGCTGGACCGGCTGCTGCCGATGTTGCTGCCGTTCCTGCGTTAGCCCGGATTCTTCACCACAAAGACACGAAGGCACAAAGATGAGAGACGAAAGGAAGCCGCCTCTTTGCGTGTGTTTGAGAAGTAGGCTACGTTCCGTGCCTACAGCAGTGACAGAGGCTCAGAGGAAGGCTAGTTCTGGGCTCTGACAGCCCCATTTTTGCGTGAACTACTCTTAGGGTCCTCGTGTCTTTGTGATGAAGAATCCGATTCGTTCCAAACCCACAGGCTGATAGCGGCCCGCTGGATCGCGGGACTCCTGCAGTCGGCCGGTAGCGCTTCCTGGTGCACGTAGGCGTCAGAAGTAGACTTCTTCGCGTTGGAAGAGGACGCGGGTGAGCAGGAGCTGGTAGACCCCGGCAAGGGCCTCGCCGTCGTGGACGAAGGTTTCCGTCTCGGAGATGCGCCAGGGGTTTCCGTCGAGCGCGTCCTGGAGCTCCGCTACGAACCAGCGCGCCTGGTCTTCGTCTTCCGCCAGGATCACGTAGGGCCGGAAGTAGACTTCGCCGCCGCAGTCCACCTCCACCACGAGGCGGAAGCCCTGGCAGCGGCCGCGGAGCCCGTGGAGCTCTCGCAGGGTGGCGAGCGCGGAGTCCACGCCGTGCGCCGAGGGTGCGCCGGGCATCTTCAACGTCTGGAGCGCCAGCTCTCGCGCGGCTTCGGTGTCGCCCTGCCGGAAGGCGATGTCCGCCAGGAGGGCCGTGGCCAACCGCTCGCCGCCGGGCATCGTGCCGATCTCTTCGATGCGAGCCTGCGCCACCGGCCAGCGGCCGGAATCGACCGCGAGGTTCACCAGCAGCAGCAGCGTCTGCAGTGACCGCCGATCCAGCCCGCGCGCACGCAGTGCCAGCCGCTCCGCGTTCTCCGGGTCGCCCTGGCGCACGCAAAGCTGGGCCCACTGGTAGTAGACCGTCGCGTTGTCCGGGGAAAAGAGACAGGCCTTCTGGTACGCTTCGTCCGCGGCGTCGAGGTCGCCCCGTTCCAGCTCCGCGCGGCCGATGTGGAGGTATAGCTCCGTGTCGGAGACTTCGCGCTCGGGGCACTGGAGGGCGCGCCGGAAGGAGCGCAGGGCCTCGGCGTAATCGCCGGCGTCCAACTGGCAGGTGCCCAGGCGATAGGGGATGCAGCGGGCTTCCGGGGCGATGGCGGCGGCGGTGCGGAGCCAGCGGCACGCCTCTTTCAGCTCGCCCGCGCGATGCAAGGCGACCCCCCAGTTGAGGCGGCTGCGCCAGTTGCGGCCATCCAGCTTGATCGCCTTCCGGTAGAACTCGCCCGCCTTCTTGAGCTGCCCGTCCGCGTCCCAGCAGCTTGCCAGGCCGTCCCACGCGGGGGCGAACCGGGGCGCTTCCATCACGATCAGCTCGAAATCGCGGCGTGCGTTGTCGATCTCGCCGCGAGCGAGCGCGGCGGCCGCGGAGAGGTAGCGAGCGCAGAGTTCTTCTTCGACGTCGATCATGTTACTGTCCGCCGCCTAGTTCGCCGGAAGCGTCTACCGGGCCTGCTGCCGCAATCGAGAAGCGTGCGGGGTCCAGGTGCGTCCGCGCCGCTTCCCGGAGCGACTCCCGCGTCTCCGCCCGGATGTACCCGGGATACCGGTCCAGGTAGTCCAGCCCCAGGCCATAATACTCCGCATTGAGGAGGTAACCGGCCACGCCGTCGCTGGTCTCCATCCGCAGCGGCAGCGAGCCGATGAGGTAGTCGCACGCGTCGGCGAACTCCGTCTCGGTGACCAGCTCTTCGCGGATCCGCTCGACCTCGCCCCGGATCGCCCGGATGGTGCGGTCCACGTTCGCCGGCGCCACGCCGGCGTGCGACGTCCACTCGCCGGCCCAGATACGGCTGTTGACCTGGGAGTAGACGTAGTACGCCATCCCGTGCTTCTCCCGGACCTCTTCGCCCAGGCGGCCCATCAAGCCCAGGCTTCCCAGGATCAGGTTTACCATCGAGAGGGCGTAGTAGTCCGGATGGCGCCGGGGAACAGCCGGGCCGGTGATCACCAGATCCACCTGCGACTTGTGCGGCATCGACACCGCGGCTCGCTGCGGCTTGCCGGAGGGGGTTACGGAGAAGTCGGGCATCGGCGGCGCGGCCGTACGTCCCGAGAACCAGGAGCCCGTGCAGCCTCGCACCACGTCCGGATCGACGGCCCCAGCCACCGCGATACGCAGCTCATCCGCGCCGTAATAGGTGGCGTGGAACGCCCGGAAGTCCGCTGGCCCGAAGCGGTCGACCGTTTCGGCGCGGCCCAGCGCCGGACGGCCGTAGGGGTGGTCGGCGGGATAGAGCATCCGCTGGGCACGGAGATCGGACTGGGCGCGGGTGCTGTCTTCCAACTCCCGGAACTGCGTGTGGATCTCCTCGCGGGTCTTCTCGATCTCGCGCTCCGCGAACTCCGGGAACTGCAGCACCTCCCCGAGGAGGTCCAGCACCGCGCCCTGGTCTCGCGCCAGGCACTTGGCGGAGAAGCCGGCCTCCTCCGAGCTCCCCCATACGTTGAAGCTGGCGCCGAGGTCCTCGATGGCCGCCGCGATCTCCTGGGCGCCTCGCTGCGTGGAGCCGCGGCGCAGGAGCCGGGCCGCAAACCCCGCCAGGCCGGCCTGTTCGGGGGTCTCCCGGGCGGCTCCGGCCGGGAAGGTGCCGCGGATGGAGACGGTGCTGGCGCCCTCGCTCCGGCTCCAGAGAAACACCGCGCCGTTATCGAGAATCTCGCGGTGGGGAGAGAGGCGGCTCATGGGTGGCTTAACTCGGAATGCGGATGGTTAAGGAGTGGGGAAGAACCAGCCGGCGGTGCGATTGTCGGCTCGCAGATACGTGCCGGCCACGCGGGCCACGTCGGCCGGGGTAACGGCGCGCAGGCGCTCGATGTGGCGCTCCATGTCGGACCAGTGCCCCAGGAGCTGGAAGTAGACCAGGCTGAAGCCCTGGTTGGTGACCGCTTCCCGCCCGTACTCGAACTGGGCCTCCGCCTGGCGCAGCGTGCGGTCCAGCTCCTCGGCGGTCGGCGGGTCGTCCGCCACGCCCTCGATTGTCCGGATCAGTGCGGCCTCAGCCGCCTCGGCGGAACCGGAGGGGCGGAGGGTGAGGGAGCCGCTGAAGGTGTGGGGATCCACGGAGAACCGGTAGGAGCTGCCCGCGCTGACGGCCAGCCGTGTCTCCACCAGCGCCCGGTAGATACGCGCGGAGCGGCCCATGTAGCCGCCCCCGCCGGAGCTGACCGACTTCCCGCCGCTGAGGATCGCGTCCAGCACCAGAAGGGGATAGGTGTCCGGATGCCCGATGGCGGGGGTCCGGTAAGCAAGCTGCAGGAACGCGTTGGCGCCCGGTCGCCGCACCTCGGTCCGCCGCTCGCCCTGCTGCGGGGGCTCCACCGCCTCGACGGGCGGAATCGGGGGACCGGCCGGGATCGCCTCGAAGTAGCCGCGCACCTGCTCCAGCGTGGCCGCGGCATCCACGTCTCCGGCAATCGCCAGCACCGCGTTGCCCGGCGCGTAATAGGTGCGGTAGTGGGAGTACAGCTCCTCGCGGGTCATCCGCTCCAGGTCCGCGCGGGTGCCGATCACCGGCCACTGGTAGGGGTGCTCCCGGAACAGGGTGGTCGCCATCTGCTCGTAGAGCTGGAAGTGCGGCTTGTTCTCGTTCCCCTCGCGCTCCGCGATGATGACGGTCCGCTCGCTCTCCGTCTCTTCCGGATCGAAGTGCGCGGCGCCCATGCGCTGGGATTCGATGAGGAGCGGGATGTCGAGCTGGGCGGCGGGGACGGTTTCGTAATAGATCGTGAAATCGTCCGTAGTGAACCCGTTGTTCGT
>JAJFMS010000237.1 GCA_020696885.1 Armatimonadota bacterium
TCCTCGTCCGCCGTGCCGTGGGAGGCTACGAGCTCTGCATGCGCGATCTCCTCGGCATCCAGTGCCGCGGCGACGTCGGCCGGGAGGCTCGGCGTGCTGATCGTGGCGACCGGCAGGTCCGGGCTCATGGAGGTTTCGACGCCCGCCGGGAGGTGCAGGTCCCCGATGCGGATCGAGTGACCGGCTTTCGTGTGCGACACGTCCACCGCCAGCGACTCCGGTAGGGCGTCCGCGCGGGCGTGGACTTCGATCTTCTCGAGTTGGCGCTCCAGCACCAGCCCCTCGCCGGTGAGCGTCTCCTCGCCGGTGAAGGCGAGCGGCAGCGAAGCCTTGATCGTTTCTCCGAGGTCCACCCGCTGCAAGCCGAGGTGGATCACCTCCCCCGTCACCGGGTGACGGTCGATCTCGCGGATCACGGCCGGGGTTGCGGCTTTGTCCAGCGCCAGGTCTACGATGCCGCTGGCGGGATGGTAGCGTAGAAAGTCTTGCAGGGCACGCGCGGGCACCTGGATCAGTTGCGGATCGCCGTGGCCAAACAGGCTCGCCGGCACCTGGCCGGTGCGGCGGAGGGCGCGGAGGGCGGACTTCTTCCGTACGTCCGAGCGCGGCTCGGCGGGGATTCGGGGTCTTGTATGCATAGGCATTCCATTTCCGGGGCGGCAGCCGGAGGCCGTATAATCAGCCAGCGGCCAGCATGCCACACGTAATGCTGCCGCAGAGGGCAGGCAGGATGTACCCCGGTTTCCCCAGGCAATCCGGCTTTGAAACGGACTCGGCCAGCCACGTAAACGAGTGGGCGGCACTGCTCCAGCAGGCTCGCGCCGCCCCACTCTCCCCCCTCCCCACGTTCGCGGAGGCGGTCGCCGGAGAGCGGATCGGGCTGCTGCGCGACCTGGGTTATACGTTCTGGAACCAGGAGCTGATCGAGAGCCTCACCGTGCGGTTAGCCGCCGCCGGCCTCGACCGCTGGCTGGAGCTGGCCGCCGGCACCGGGCGTCTCTCCGCGGAGCTGGCCCGGCGGGGTATCGACGTGGCAGCTACGGACGACTATTCGCAGGCGCCGGACCGGGTCCGCGGCAGCCAGCGAGCCATCCGGTATGAGGGCTGGGTCGCGCCGCTGTCCGCGCGCGAGGCGATGGCGCGGTTCCAACCACCGGGGGTGCTCTGCGCCTGGCCACCGCTGGGAAGCTGCCTGGTGCCAGACCTGCTGGGCGGAGGGATCCCCGGAGCGGAGGCGCTGGCGCTACTCGTGTGCATCGGCGACCCTGCCGGGGCCACCGAAGCGCCCCGGCACCCGCACGAGCTCCCGCCGGGCTGGACTCTGGAAACATGGCCGGACTGTGAGCAATACCTCACCGGTTTCAATGACCCGTCCAACAGCCCGGGCAGCAACTCCCGGCTGCTGATCTATCGCCGCTGCCTGTAAACGGCAGGATCACCGTAGCATAGCGGGTACCCCGCTATGCTACGGTCTCTTTCCTCCGCTCGGCCAGGGCAACAGTGCCCGAACTCTTTAGCGGCGCCCACTACTCCAAGACTCCATCACTCCACTACTCCCCACTCTCCACTACCCCGGCGTGGGCGCATCGGCCTGCAGCAGCCCTTCGGCCTTCAGCTCCGCCCAGAGGCCGGAAGGGATCTCGGCCTGCAGCCATTCCAGGTTCTGTCGCGCCTGTTCCGGCGAGTTCGGCCCCGGGATGATCGCCGCTACGGCGGGGTGCGCCAGCGGGAACTGCAGCGCCGCAGCTCCCATCGGTACGTCGTGCCGCTCGCAGACGGCGCGGATGCGGCGGGTCTTCTCCATGATCTCCGCGGCGGCGGGCGAGTACGCGTACGTGGCGCCGCTCACCGGTCCACGCGCCAGGATGCCGGACGCAAACGGCGCCCCGATGACGATCCCGCAGCCGCGCTCCTCACAGAGCGGGAGCTCGTGCTCCAGGGCTTCCTGGCTCAGCAGCGTGTACGGCATAGCCACCAGGAAGAAGTCCATGTCGAACCGCTCCAGGAACCGGGGGATCATTCCGAGCTGGTTGATACCGGCGCCAATGGCCCGGATCTCGCCCCGGTCGCGCAGCTCCTGCAGCGCGGCGAACCCGCCCTGGTGCTCCAACTGGTCCAGGTAGCCGACCACCGCTTCCTCCGTTTTGTGGAACAGGAAGTCGAGGTCGTGGATGAGCAGGCCGTCAACGCGCGGGACGCCGAGC
This sequence comes from Armatimonadota bacterium, assembly GCA_020696885.1. The sequence goes on from JAJFMS010000237.1 coordinate 2,205, forward strand.
CGCATCATGCTGTCTTCGTAGGAGCGGAGCACGCCCTCGCGGGTGTAGTCGGCCCGGCAGTTGAACGGCAGGCCCCCCGCCCAGCCGCAGGGCTCGTACAGCTCGGGCCGCTCGGGGCGATGGTAGACGCGCCCGATCTTGGTGGTGAGAACATACTCATCGCGAGGCTTCGTCTGCAGCACCCGACCCAGGCGGTGCTCGCTCCGGGTGGTGCCGTAGAACGGGGCCGTGTCATAGAAGCGGAGGCCGGCGTCCCACGCGGTCTCGATGGTGGCATCGGACTGCGCTTCCGAAACGATCTCGCGGAGGTTTCCCAGCGTACCGGTGCCGAGGCCCAGGCGGGTTACGCGGAGATCCGTCCGGCCGAGTTGGTGCAATGCAAGTGGGTCCATAGAAACTCCTTTGGACTGTCAGGTTCTGCCGCGAGCGGCGGGTTCCTTCTGCGAGCTTCGAGCGGGTGGGATCAGGTCTCGTCGGAAAGGGCAGGGAGTTCCCCCTTGGGAACCGAACGCTGCCGAAGCAGCCGTCCAGCCGTTAGCCGTGCTGGACGCGGAGTAGGGAGCAACCTGATGGATCTACACATCCGCGACGCCACCCGGGCCGATCTGCCGGCCATCGTGGAGATCTACAACGAGTCCATTCCCGGCGGCTGGTCCACCGCCGATACGCAGCCGATCACCGTGGAGGACCGCGTGGAGTGGTTTGGCAAGTTCGACCCCTCCCGGCGTCCGATCTGGGTGGCCGAGGTGGAGGGGACGGTGGTGGCTACTACCTATCTCTCGTCGTTCTACGCCGGCCGTCCGGCCTACGACGCCACCGCTGAAGTGAGCATGTATGTCGCCACCGCCTACCAGCGGCGGGGGATCGGCCGGCGGCTCAAGCAGTGGGTGATCGAGCAGTGCCCACGGCTCGGCGTCACTACGCTGCTCAGTATGCACTTCGACCACAATCAGGCCACGCGGCGGATCAACGAGAGCCTGGGGTTCCAACAGATGGGGCACCTCACCGACATTGCCGTGGTGCAGGGGCACTTGCGCGGGCTGGTCATCTCAGCGCTGCGTATCCCGCCGCAAAACGCTTCGAACGGAGGGGAGTAGCCGTGCCGATCCTTCGGATACCCGAAGCGGAGATCGACCGCCGAGGCGAGGAGCTCTACCAGGAGCGGCTTCGCTCTACCGTGGAGACACCGGAAAACCTCGGACGAGAGATCGTGATCGAGACGGGCGATTACGAGGTCGGGATGGCCTGGCTGCGAGCCTGAGACTATTGGAGAGGCATCCGGGAGCCGCCTTGTACGGAGTTCGGATCGGCTACAACGCGGTCTATGCGCTTGGGGGCGCCCTCCAGCGTACCGAACAGTCCTCGTCGCGTACGAAGTAAACGCACGCATCAGCGAGGCCGGCATTCCGAGCCCGGCAGGAGATGTTTCGCAGTCGGCTCGTACGCCGCGCCGGGGGCTGGTACCGTCTCATCATGACCGCTTGGCGGTGGGAAGGGTTTAGGCCCAGCGCAACCACGCGCTCCGCAGTGCGTGGGGGGCGCGGCTTTCGGGGCTCGCGGCGCGAGGAGAGGTTCCTTACTGTCTCACTCGCTTTCTGCCGGAAATGGTGGCGGTGTGACAGATCGCGCGTTATGTACCTGGTTGGGTCACTCGGCAGGGTGCGGCTCGCCCTCCACGTTCGGCGGACATCGCCGGCAGCCATCGCACTGTTGAGACTTCCCCCTATCCCGGTAACCTTATGCGCCACAAAGCAACCCTCTTCCCCGCCCTGGCTGTGCTTGGAGTCGTGGGGATCCTTCCGGCCCTAGCGGCCCCGTCCGCCTTCTCGATCCCGTTTGCGCCCTATGGCGATTCCACCCGAGGATCCGTGAGCTCGCCTTTGCCGTTGACGCCCACGTCCTACCTCTGCGGCGCCGAGGGGCCGGACGGCACCCTGCAGACCGCGGATGACGTGGTGCTCCTCGTCACCGGGGTGGGGGCCACACCCACCGTCACGCCGATCTCCGTGCCGTACCAGGCGAACTTCTCGGGTCACCTAGTGCGCCTCTCCGCCACCCGCGTCCTGGCGAACACCGCGGGCGCGGACGGCGTCTGGACCACCGCGGATGACGCCGTGCTGCTGCTGGACCAGCTCGGCTCCGGGAACACGGTCACCCCGATTGTAGTGGGCGGGATCGATGATGGGGACGGCTGGACCGCCACCCCGCTGACCACTGACTCGGCAGTACTGGCCACCACCGGCCCGGACCTGACAGCGAGCACGGCCGACGACACGCTGGCACTGCTGCAGGATCTCGGCGGCGCCAACACGGTGATCTCGCTGGCAGCGCCCCGGCTGGAGGACCGCCGCGGCCGGCCGACAGCACTCTCGCCCACTTCGCTCCTGGTGCCGTCCAACGGCCCGGACGCGGCGAGAAGGACGGCGGACGACCAGGTCTACCTCTTCACGGGCGTAGGCACTACGAACACCCGCGCGGATCTGGCTGTCCCTTACCTGTTCCGCTACAGCCCCAGAACGCCGATCCGCTTCTCTGCCACCCGCGCGGTGGTCGTTTCCGCGGGCGCGGACGGGGCCGAGGAAACCGCGGACGACGCGTTGATGCTGCTGGATCGTCTCGGAACCACGAACACGATCACGGCGATCCCGATCCCCCGCATCCAGAACTTCGGCAGCGGGATGGCCACCCCGCTCTCCGAGTCGGTGGCAGTGCTGGGTAGTCTGGGGCCGGACGGCTCGCAAGAGACCGCCGACGACCAGGTGGCCATTGTCACCGGCCTGGGCAGCACCAACACGGTAACCCTGGTTACGGTGGGCGGGATGGACGAGGACGTATCCAGCCGACCCGTCCGGCTCTCACCGACACGTGTGGCGTTCGGCACCGGCGGGCAGACCAACCCGCGGGTGAACGGCGTGGACGATGAGGTGGTGGTGATCTCCGGCGTAGGGACCACCAATGCCCTCACCCGGGTGCCGATTCCCGGCATCAGCTTCAGCGGTACCAGCCTTCTCCAGCCGCTCTCCGCCTCGGCCTTCGTCATTAGCCACGGCGGCCCGGATGGGACGTTGGACGCCGGCGGAGATGACCAGATGACGCTGGTAAGCGGCATTGGAGGCACCGTGGCCGTGGAGAGTGTCTCGGCCGCAGCCGAGTTCAATACCGGGGGCAACTCCGGCGCGCCGCAGTGGCTCGGTCGCGGCCGGGCGGTTGCCGTGTCACAAGGAGCCGATGGCACTTTCGGCGCCGGCAACGACGACGTGATGCGGGTAATGACCGGCTTGCCGCTGGTCCGCGGCATCGAGGTGAAGAAGGCCGCAGTCACCTTCAATGAGAGCCGGCCCACCGCCATCGAATCGTTCTCCGCATCCGGGATCTACGCCACGGACGACGCAACGCTCCTCCGAAGGTCACCATCGACCCGAGGAAGCTCAAGTTCTCCATCAGCGGTCGCGGCACCAGCACCGGTATCCGCACCACCGCGCCGACCTACGTGCCGGTGGCCATCGAGGCGGACGGCATCTATGTCTCCGAAGTCGTGGCGGCACGCGCCCTCCGCACGGGCCTGAAATTCCCGTAGGCGAGCGCGTTCGGATCGAACGGGGCCCGGAGCAGCCTCAAAGAGGGCTGCTCCGGGCTCCGTTTCTTACTGATGGGAGCAGAAACCACTAACGGGGACGGAGTAATGGAGTAGGGGAGAACTGGAGTATTGGTGCCTGCTACTCCAATACTCCCCTACTCCAATACTCCTGGGACTTTAGTAGGTCAATGCTTGGATCAGTAGTGGCGGCCGGTGGCAGCACGCAGGTAGATCGAAAGGGGCCGGCGTAGTCCAACGTAGGCCCACCGGAGACCCGCATGCGATTCCACCTTCTCGCCACCGCCCTGATACTGCTCGCCTCGCTGGCTCCCGAAGCCGGCGCCGTCGCGCCCACCTGGAAAGCCGGGATCGCGCAGACCGTCATCACGCCGGAGAAGACCCAATGGCTGTCCGGTTACGGCAGCAAGCGGCCTGCCGTCGGCAAGCGGCACGACGTCTGGGTGAAGGCGCTGGCGCTGCAGGACGGGCGCGGCCGGCGCGCGGTGCTGGTGACGAGCGACCTGGTGGGCATCTCCAAGGGGATGTATGACCGGGTCTCCGCCGCCGCGAAGAAGCGATTCCGCCTGGACCGCTCACAGTTGGTGCTCACCTACAGCCACAACCACTGCGCGCCGGTAACCACGGACGTGCTGCCGGACTATTACCCGCTGGAGCCGGACGACTGGAAGCAGGTGGACGCCTACTCCGTGGAGCTGGAGCGGCGCGTGCTGGACACCATCGGCGAGGCGCTGGACCGTCTGAAGCCGGCCCGCCTCTTCACCGGCGAGGGGAAGGCGACTTTTGCCGTGAACCGCCGGAACAACAAGGAGGCGGAGGTCCCGGCGCTGCTGGCGGACGGGAAGCCGCTGCTGGGACCGGTGGACCACAGCGTGCCGCTGCTGGTGGTGCGGGATCCGGACGACCGGCTCCAGGCGCTGATCTTCGGCTATGCCTGCCACCCCACCACCCTCAGCGACGATCAGTGGTGCGGCGACTACCCTGGTTACGCGCAGTTGGAGCTCCAGCGCCGCCATCCCGGCGCGACCGCCCTCTTCTGGACCGGCTGCGGCGGAGATCAGAACCCGCTGCCCCGTCGCACAGTAGCCCTTTGCGAGCAGTACGGTCGCCGGCTGGCGGACGGCGTGGACGAGGCGCTGGCCGGGAAGCTGGAGCCGGTGAGCCCGGAGCTGCGCACCGCCCACGACTTCGTGACCCTGAACTTCGATCGTCGTCCCACCCGAGCGGAGCTGGAGGCGGATGCGAAATCCGGTAACCCGGTGCGGGCTCGCTGGGCGAAACGCGTGCTCCCGCTGCTGGATGCCGGACACCGGTTCCCGGAGAGCGTGGAGTATGGCGTCTCGGTCTGGCGGCTGGGCCAAGACCAGCTCTGGATCGGGCTGGGCGGTGAGGCGGTGGTGGACTACTCGCTCCGCTTCAAACGGGACTTCGGACCGCGGACCTGGGTGGCCGGCTACGCGCACGACATGGTCGGCTACGTGCCCTCCCGGCGCGTCTGGAAAGAGGGCGGCTACGAGGCCGAGTTCATCTACGAATACGGCTGGCTGGCTTACCGCTGGACCGAGGATACGGAGGACCGCATTGTCGCTGCCGTCCAGCGGCTGGTGAAGAAGGTGCGCTGACGTCCACCGGGGTTCAGCCCGAGCCGTGGATAAACCGAACTTCGAGCCCGCGCGCCGGGCCGTTCGTCTTGGGGCTGGCCTCGCGGAAGCCGGAGCTGGTGAACGCCACCGAGAGAGCCGTTTGGAGGCACGGGGCTTCACTGCCGCCCAGCCCTCCCCCCAGATTGAGCGTCTCGACAAAGCAGAGGCCGTCCGGCGTCAGCAGGCGCGCGTACCGATCGGCCAGGGCCGGCCAGCTCTCCGGCGGGAGCACGGCGGCCAGGCGGTCGTCGTAGATGCAGTCGAAGGTCTCGCCGGTTTCCCAGTCCATGATGTCGGCGGTGACGAAGGTGACGCTGCCGCCCGAAGCCGCCTCCCGCGCCACCCGGCGCAGGCTGGCCTCGGGATCGAATACCTGCACCGTCCCGATACCCCGCTCCTTCCGGGTGGTGTAGCCCGGGAGAAAGCCGGCGAGCAGCTCCGGCGTAGGGTGCGCCTGGGAGACGGACCGGTTTGCGACCGAGGAGAGATCCACCACCGTCACCTCGAAGCCGACGTGTGCGAGCGCGTGGGGCTGCAGCGAGCAGCCGTTGCCCACCAGCAGCACCCGGCGCACGCCCCGCTGCCGCAGCAGCTCGAGCTGCGAATCCAGGAAGCTGCGCCCCATCCCGAAGTGGGCCACCTGGCACTCGAACGGGTCTTCGAGCGTACGCGCCCAGTACGCGTTCCAGACCTCGTTCAGCGGTGCGTCTCGCCGCGCGACCAGAGACTCCCCCGCGGCGTTCACGGCGGATGCTCCGTGGTCCAGGAGCAGCTCCACCAGCGCCTCACCTGCTTCGCCGCGCTGCGCGGCGAGCAGCAGGGACGTACTCCCCTCCCGGTCTCGCGCGCTTGCGTCTGCGCCTTGCTCAAGCAGTAGCTCCACCACGTCCGGCAGACCGAGGCGGACAAAGTGCATCAGGGGAGTGCGACCGCGGTCGTCCGCCTGGTTGACGTTCGCACCGGCGCACACCAGGGCGTACACCACCTGGCGAATCCGCTCGTCGGCGAGAGGACGCTCGCACCCCTGGTCACAGCGCACGCGCAGCAGGACGGTCTCCCCGCGGAAACCAGCCGCGTTCGGATCCGCGCCGCGCTCCAGCAGCAGGCGGACCGTCTCGACGTGACTGAAGGAGGCGGCCGACATGAGCGAAGTGCCTCCGGACCGGTTCGCCAGGTTCGGATCGGCTCCGTGGTCCAGCAGCAAACGCACCGTTTCGAGATGCCCCTCTGCCGCCGCGCCACACAACGCTGAGTAACCCACCGGGTCGAGAGCATTCACCTGCGCCCCCTTCCGCAGTGCGGCGAGCAGTTTGTCGTTCTGCCCTCGCCGGGCGGCCTGGTAGAACGCCGGCAGCTTTTTCAGGACGCGCTCCCACTCCTTCTCGAATTCCTGCGACATAGTTCCCCGCCCTTGCATCCGCCCACGGTCAATAGCTCCCCACCTTACCAAGGAGGGGCCGGGGGAGGTCCTTCCTATCACGGCGGTCGTCGCCGAGAGAACCTCCCCCTACCCCCTCCTTGGTAAGGAGGGGAGACCTCGCGCGGTAGGGGCGGCTGTGCACCCGGGGTGCCTACGCCAGTCCCGTGAGCGTCCCCGTGGCGTCCTGGAACTTAGCGGTCTCCACACCCATCTTCTGGATCACGGTGAGCAGCACGTTCGCGAGCGGCGGGTGCTTGTCCGGGTCGTGCGCCAGGTGCCGGTCGTGCTTCAGGCCCCAGGCGGCGCCGCCGGCCACCAGGAGCGGCAGGTTCTTGGGGGAGTGGTCCCCCTTCTCGCCGCTGTTCATGCCGGATCCGTAGACCACCATCGTGTGGTCCAGCATGGTCCGCCCGCCCTCTTCGGTGGACTGCAGGAAGGTGAGGAACCGGGCCAGGCGCTCGATGTGGAATTTGTCGATGGCGGCAAGCTTCTGCAGCATGCCGGGGTCGCCGCCGTGGTGGGAGAGCTCGTGGTGGTTCTCGCCGCCCCCGCCGTAGCCGCCGGCCTCCCGCGACCACTCGAAGGTGATCACCCGGGTAGTATCCGTAAGGAACGCCAGGTAGGAGATCTCCAGCATTACGTCCAGCCACATCGGGCGGTCGTGCGCGTTGCCGGGCTGACTGTTGAGCTGCAGGCCGGCGCTGGGGACCTTCGCCTTCGGCACGTCGATCCAGGCCACCTGGCGCTGCACCCGCAGCTCCGTCTCGCGCACGGAGGCGAGGTATTCGTTCACCTTGGCCTGGTCCGCGCGGCCCAGCTTCATATCCAGCGCCTTCGCCTCGGCTAGCACGTCAACCAGGATGCTGCGCTTCTCGGCCAGTCGCTGGAGCGCGGCTTCGCGGGAGGCGGCATCGTCCGGGACGAACAGGCGCTGGAAGAGCCGCTGCGGGCTGTTCTCACTGGGCAGCGGCGTACCGTTCCGGTCGAACGCCAGGGTGTGGCTGTGGAGCGCGCTGCCGGTGCCGGACATGTCCCCGATCTCCAGGGACGGGAACCGCGTCTGCGCGCCGATCTGGTCCGCGATGAACTGGTCGGCGGAGATGCTGTTGGTGTAGTCCTTACCGGGCACGCCTTTCAGGTTGGCCCCGGTGAGCCAGGTGTCGGCGCCGGAGTGGCCGCCGGTGGCCTGCGGGTGCCCGAGCCCGCTGAGCACGGAGAGCTGCTTGCGGTGCGGCGTCAGCGGCTGCAGCGTGGGGGACAGCGGATAGCCCGCGCCCTGCCCGGTGGGCACCCACTGCGTGATGTTGACGCCGTTCGGCACGTAGCAGAAGATCGCCCGCGGCACCGGCTTCGCGCCGGACTTCTGGAGCGGCTGGAAGGTGGAAGGCGCCGCGTAGCCGGCGCGGGGGAGCATCGCTTCGAGCAGCGGCAGCCCGAGCGAGGCGCCGAGACCACGCAGCACGGTGCGGCGCGAAAGGGGGGTGTGGAAGAGTGGATTCATTCGTGTCGTCCGAACCTGGCCAAGCCAGAGACTGAAAGGGGTGGAGCCTGTGCGGCGACCCTGGGGAGGTTCTGGTCGCAGCCCTGGGTGATGCAATCCGGAGTGGGGCCGGGACCGTCGTCGTCCTGGCCGCAGCCTTTGCCGCAGAATAAGGCCACTATCGCCAGCCCCAAGAGGAGATTGAGTCGCATTACCGTTTCCTCGATCCGTGGGTGCCCTGGCCCCTACTTGGTGTTGAACGGCTCGGACGTGACGATGGAGGTCAGCAGCGACCGCAGCGTGTACCGGCTCCGCTTCATCGCCGCCACGTGCGACTTGAGCGCCGCATCGTCCGAAAAGCCAAGCTCGCGGCCGAGCGCATAGGTGGCGACCTGGGCGGCGAGGGTGCTCAGGAAGCGGTCTTCCTGCTTCAGCAGTTCCGCCTGCAGCCCTTCGACCCCCTGCACCGTGGCGCCGTCCGGCATCTTCGCGCTGGCGTCGATGAGCGGGTCGTTCGCGTCGATGCGGCCCTGGTAGCCGTGTCCTTCGCGGTCTCGCCACTCGCCGCAGGCATTGAAGTTCTCCAGTGCGAAGCCGAGCGGGTCGATCTTATCGTGGCAGCGGGCGCAGGCGGGGTTCTCCCGGTGGATCTGCAGGCGCTGGCGGACGGTAGCCTTGTCGATGCCCGGCACCTTCGAGGCGATCTCCCCCACGTTGGCGACCGGCAGCCCGGGGTCCATCCCCAGCAGCGTGCGCAGGATCCAGACCCCGCGCGTGACCGGCGAGGTGCGGGTGCCGTTAGACGTGAGGCTCTGGATGGACGCCTGCGTCACCAGCCCGCCCCGGTGTGACCCGGGCGGCGCCGGCACCCGGCGGATGGCGTCCCCCTTCACCCCGGGGATGCCGTAGAACCGCGCGAGACGCTCGTTGATGGTGAGGAAGTCGCTCTTGATGAAGCTGCGCGCGTCCACGTCGTGGCGCAGGATCTCGGCGAAGAACCCCTCCGTCTCCCGGACCATGGAGATCTCCAGGTGCCGGTCGTACTCCGGGTAGAGGGTTTGCGCGGGCGGGTTCGCTCCCACCTTACGCAGGCCGAGCCACTGCCCCGCGAAGTTCTTCACGAAGGCGTCGCTCTTCGGATCGGCCAGCATGCGGTCCACCTGCGCGCCGAGCACCGCCGGCTT
>JAJFMS010000238.1 GCA_020696885.1 Armatimonadota bacterium
CCTTCTCTTCCGGAGTCGATTCCGGTTTGGCGCTTCCGCGGCGGCGGCGCTCGAAGATCTCGTCGACCTTCGGGTCGAACGGCTTCTTGAACGGCGCCTGAAGGATCTTCAGCGGGTCGACCTGCAGCCGCTCTCGCTCGTAAGCGCGGATCGGTTCGGCGTCCTTGTTCTCCCGGACGATGTGCGGGGTGATGAACACCACCAGCTCGGTGCGGGTCTGGCTGCGAGTGGTGTTCTTGAACAGGTTGCCGATCAGCGGGATCTGGCTGAGGATCGGCACCCGGCTCGTGTTCCGCTTGTCGTCGTTGCTGATGATGCCGCCGAGCACCACCGTCTGGTCGTCGGCGACGATCACCGTGGTGCCGGCGCGGCGGTTGGTGGTTCGCGGCGCGAGCTGACCGGGCGAGATCTCGATGAATTCGATCAGGGAGTTCACCACCTGGTCGATGTCCATCAGGATGTTGTTGCCCGGGGAGATGTGCGGGGTGACGTTCAGCGTGATCGAGACGTCCTCGAAGGCGGTCTCCGTGGTGGAGATGCCGGCTGTCACTGAGGTCTGGCCCGCGTAGGGGATCCGCTCACCGATGGTGATCACGGCCGGGCTGTTGTCCGTGACCATCACGTGCGGAGTGGATACGACCTTGACCTTGTTCTGCTGGTTCAGCGCCTGCACGGTGGCCTGGATGCCCTTGCTGACGATGCTGTACCGGAAGCCGGTGGTGTCGGACAGCGGGTCGTTGAGGCCGAAGTTGGTGCCGAGGCTGCTGTTGCCGGCGACGGCATTCCACTCCACACCGAACTTGTGGATGTCGTCCAGCGTGATGTCCGCAATCACCACCTCGATGAACACCTGCGGCAGGCGGCGGTCCAGGCCGTTATCCCCCGAGGTGAGCAGGGACTCGATGACCGGGAACGTCTGCGCCGGGCCGCTGATCAGGAGCTGGTTGGTCTGGTCGTTCGGAACGATGGTCACCTGCCGGAGGAGGTCCAGCGGGCTGCCCGGCGGGATCTGCGTCCGGCCGCCCTGGCCGAACAGACCGAAGCCGAGCCCGCCGCCCTGGCCCTGCGTGCCGAGGAACAGGTTGCGGAGGGTGGTGGCTACCTCGCTGGCGATGGCGTTCTGAAGCTGGATGACGCGCACCACGTCGCGCACCTGGGATGGCTTGTCGAGCTGCTGAGCGAGCCGCTCCACGCTCTCGATGGCGTCCACCGGGGCGGTGACGATGAGGCTGTTGGTGCGGACGTCCGGGACGATCTTGTAGTCCTGGAGACCGCGGTCCGTGTTCATCGTGTTGGCGCCGCCGCCCCCGAAGCCGCCGAAGCCAAAGAACCGGCCGGCGCCGCCGGCCCGCGCGTTCGGGTCCACGAGCTGGTTGAGCTGGTCGGAGAGGGCGGTGGCATCCGCGTACTGGAGCTCGATGATCCGGTATTCCGTGCGGGGCGCGAGGTTCACGTCGATCTGCGCGATGATCTCGTTGATCGCCTTCATGTTCGCCGGACTGGCGTAGACGATCAGCGAGTTGCTGCGTTGATCCGCCGCGAAGCGCACGCGGCCCCGGAGGGCGGCCAGGCTGCTGCTGCGGGGCTGGGCGGCCGCGCCCTGCCCACCCGGCCCGCCGCCCTGGTTCTGCTGCGGGCGATCCTGGGGCTCGGGGCGGAAGAGATCGGTCAGGTAGCGGGCGACTTCATTCGCGTCCGCATACTGAAGCCGGACCACCGTCACGTTCACGGAGTCGGTCAGGTCTCGGTCCATCAGCGTTACGAGCTGCGCTATGCGGCGCACCACGTCCGCCTCGTCCACCACGATCAGGGAGTTGGTGTCCCCGTTGGCGATGATCTGGGTGGTGCCGCCCGCGAAGATCGGGTTCAGCTCTTCCCGTAGGCGCACCGCGTCCACGTTCTCCAGCGGGAAGACGTGGGTGATGATCTCTTTCCCTTTGGGGATGGAGGCCAGGTCTTTGCCCACCGTGACCTTGGTGCTGCGCTTGCGGATCGCTTCCTGGGTGGAGGTGACGATGAGCGCGTCTTCCGTCTCCGTTAGAGCATAGCCCTTCAGGGAGAGGATCGTCTGCACCAGGCGGATGGCCTGGGCGACAGAGATGCGGCTCTGGTTCCGGATGGTGATTGAGGTCACCACCGAGGAGTCTTTGAAAACGATCTTGCCGCTCACATCTGCCAGGAAGCGGAGCACGTCGTCGATGTCCGCCTGCTGGAAGCTAAAGGCGATCATCTGGTTGGGATCGCCCTGTTTGGGGACGATGACCAGCGGCGAGTTCCCCTGCGCCGTGGCGCTGGTGACCGCACCGGTAAGGACCCCCGCGACCAGTGCCAGCGCGGAGAAGAGGCGAATGAAGCGTGTCATAGCGTTAGTTGAGGCGTGGCGACGGGCGCCGCAGCCGGGATTGGTTGCGATGGTTGATTTACGGCGCGGGCCTAGCGGCTGCGACCACCGTAGGTGCTGGTGTTGCCGTTGCGGGAGTTGAAGGAGCCACCGGAGCGGCTGGTGTCTTCACCGAAGGCAGGGCCGGAGGTGCTGCCGTTGCGGCGCTGGGTCTGGGGGTTCGAAATAGCCGCCGGGGTGGGCATCGGAGTGGACTCGCCGATCAGCCGTCCGCCGCTGCGGCGAGCGGTCTGCGGGTTCGAGGTCGAGGTCCGCGTGGTAGTGCTGCTGCGGGAGCCGCCCCCGCCGAAGCCGCCGCCGCCAAAGCCGCCGCCGCCGAAACCACCGCCGCCGAAGCCGCCGCCGCCGCTCCAACTGCTGCGCCCGCTGTTGAAGCCGCCGCCACCGCCGCTCCAACTGCTACGCCCACTGTTGAAGCCGCCGCCGCTCTGCGAGGAGCCGCCGCCGGAGGAACCGTTCCAGCCACCGCCGGAGGAACCGTTCCAGCCGCCGCCGCCCCCGCCGAAGCCGCCGCCGCCAAATCCACCGCCGCCGCCCCCGCCGAAGCGGGCGCGGAAGTCAGCGATCCGCTGCGCGAAGTCGCCGCCGCCCTGTCCGCCGCCGAAGCCGCCAAAGCCACCGCGGCCGCCGAAGCCACCGCGACCGCCACGGCCACCGAAGCCGCCAAAGCCACCGCCATCTTCCTCGCCACCGCCTTCGTAGCTCGCGGTGCTGACTTCGGGGATCTGCTTGTCGCCCATGCGCACCAGGAACTCATCCGAGCCCCGGGCCAGCAGCACGGCTTCCGGCTGGATCTCTTTCACGGTGAAGCCGAAGGCGGACTCGCCCTTCTCGACCGTCTGGCGGTCCCGGCTGGTGATGTCGATGAGCCAGACCTGGTCCTGGTCTTTCTCACGGGTAACGCCCATCAAAGCGATGTTCTTGACCGCGTCCTCTTTAGGAACCGGGGGAGTGACGCTGGTGGTCGGGCCAGCCGGTGCTGCGGATCCCTTGCTCGGCACACCGGCCGTCTTCTTGACCGGAGGGGCCTTTGTCTTGACCCTGGTCGGTGAAGCCGGCTGGCGAATGGCCATGGGCGCCGGCACCACCGGCGTCGCCAGCTCTTGAGGATCCTGCGGCGCCACCTCAAGGCGAGAGGCAAGCGCCTTCAAGCTCTGGGGGTTCGGTCCGGTAGTCTTCGGTGCCGACGTATAGATGGTGCCAGCCCAGGCGGCGCCGAGCGCGAGGATTCCCGCGGCTCCCATCATCAGCATCTGATTCGATACGGTCGGCATCGTGGGCTCTACTTTCCCTTTTCCGCGGCAACGCGTGCTTCCATGAACTTCTTCAACCGGTCGTACTGCGCCGGATCGAGCTGCGCCTGGACTTCGTTGAGCTTCTTCAGCCGCTCGGTCCAGGTGGGAAGGCTCATGATCTCAGACGTGCTGAAGGCGCCACCGCTTCGCCCACTTTCGCTACCTCGGCTGCTGCGGTCTCCACCGCCCCGGCCGTTGCGGTCGCCGCGCTCACGAGAGCCGCCACCGCCGAATCCGCCGCCGCCAAAGCCGCCGGCCCCGAACCCACCGCCGGGGCGGAAGCCGCTGGAAGCCGCAACGCTGGTGCCGGAGGAGGTCTCCACCGGAATGTCCTTGCTCATCGCCACCGTCTCGGTCCGGCCTTCCCGAGCGAGGGTGACGTTGTCCACCTTGATCTCACCCACGGTGAACCCGAAGGCGTCCTCGCCTTTGGCGAAGTAGCGGCTCTCACCGGTGGAGGACTTCTTCAGGAGCGCCTTGACCTCGGTGCCGATCTCCACCACGCCGAGCATGTGGATGTCGCCGCTGCTCATGGGGGGCGTCACCGCGCCGACGGAAGTCGGGGGCGTACTGCTGCTTGCAGGCGGGGATGGCGGCCTGGCGCCGCTAGCGGGCGGCAGCTTCGGCGCGGTCACGGGCGGCGCAACCACGGTCGGCTTCTTGGCCGGCTGGTCCGAAATGAGCGGCCGGAACAGTTCGCGCACGGTGGGGGTACCCACCAGCGGAGAGTTCTCCGTGAGGGTAGAGGCCAGCCGGGTTCCGGCGGGACTGGCGGCGCTGCCGGTACGGCTGACCGCGCGGCCTAGCGGCACCGGTGGATTGGGCTTGGCGATGAGCTGGGCCGCGACCAGGATCAGCGCGGCGCCGCCGCCGGTGGCGACGGCAATAGTGCGCAGGTTGAGCTGCTGTTTCATCCCCGCTTCCTCGCTGCGGAAGAACTTGCCTTCATCTCGCAGCGGCATGCCTTCCAGGCGGCGCACGCTCAGGGTGCCGTACCCCGGCAGGGCCTGCACCCGCTGGAGGGTGCGCGCGGTCTGCTGGTTCAGCGCCAGGCGGTTAGGGTACATGGTAGCCCTGGTCCGGAGGGTGCGGGTGCTGTTGCTCGCGTCCGCGGCATCCTGCACCCCGGACTGGATAGCCAGGATCTTCTTCTTCGCGGCTTCGATCTGCTCGGCCCGGCTATCCCAGAGGTTCATGATCGGAAAGAGGACGAAAACCACCGCCAGGATCAAGCCGACCCCTATCCCGCCGAAGCGGAGCACCGTCTGGTCGCGCTCAGAAATATTCGCCATCATCGCTTCGTCCCCCGGCGGGTCGTTTTCTCTTTCGGCCGCAGCTTGCAGGAGATCTGGAAGCCCCACGCGGGCACCTTGGCGATCTCATCTTCGGTCTGGAAATCCAGGGTTACCTCATCGAACAACTGCTGCCGCAGGAGCCCTACCAGCGCCCGCTGCGCGCCGCCGGCGTCTACAGAGTAACCGCGGATCGTGCAGCCGCTGGCAGCGTTGTAGTTGAGCTCGGTAAGCCAGGTGCCCTGGGGAAGCTGCCGGCTGAGGGTAGCGATCGCCTTCGCGGCGCTGACCCGCGTGGCGAGCGTCTCCTCGATCGATCCGAGTGTGGTCTTGAGCTCCTCCGGGGCCATCACCGGCGTCGGAACTTCGATGCCCAGGGCTCGCTGCTGGGCCTGGACATGCTCCAACTCCTGGCTTTGGCGGTGGAACAGTGCGGCCACCACCAGCGTACCGGCCAGCACGACGGAGCCGACCAGTGCACCCCAGGAAACACGGACCTGCCGGCGCTGCTCTACCTCCCGCGCTACGGTGACCCGCGCCAGCGTGAGCCGCAGCGGCATCACCGCCACGCCCGCGGCCTGCAGCGCGCAGCCGTAGGCGACGGTGTATGCGGCGGCTACGCGCGGATCTCCCGACTCCGGAGCGAGGAGGGAGACCGGCACATCCAGCCGCTCGCTGAGCTGCCACTCCACGCCCTCGCTCCCGGCGCCCGCGCCGCACAGGTAGAGGCGCTCGATGGTGATGCCGCGCTCGTAGGAAACCGCCTGCAGCGCATAACGCACCTGCTGCGAAAGGCCGGGGATCCAGGGGAGTGGCGAATTCGAGAGGGTGGAGAGGGCGCTGCGCTCGCCGCCGGCTGCCACCGGGGTAGGGGCCGGAGCCGCCACCACGGAGCCGCAGCCGATCGGGATCGCTTGCGCCACCACGATCTTGGTCCGATCCAGCAGGAGCAACTCGCTGCCGGTCTCCTCCACGTTCAGCACCGCGCAGACCGGCTCTCGTCCGGTCTCCCGCACGTGCTGGAGCGTGTTGAACAGGGCGACCGCGGAGAGCGTGCAGCTTCCGGAGACCCAGGGCACGCAGTTCACCCGCTGCATCGCCTCCTGCACCGAAGACTGGCGCGCGGCGGCGAGGAGCACCTCCAGCCGGGACTGGTCCGTCATTCCCAGCACGTGGTGGGCGAACGCCAGGTCCTCCGCCTGCAGGGGCAGCGCTCCTTCGGCTTCCAGCCCTACCACGCGCTCCAGGTTCTCGTCCGTGGTAGGCGGAAGGGTCAGTGTGCGGATCCCGCCCTGGTGCAGGGGGACGGCACACACCACGTCCGACGGGCGGCGGGAGAACGAGCGGAAGGTCCGCGCCATCTCCTCGTCGCCCTTGACGGTCTGGAAGGAGAGGATCCGCAGGCCCTGCTCGCTGTTCTCGACCAGTGCCAGACGGGCCTGGTCCCCATTTAGCTCGACTCCGAGTGCTACTCTACTCTTGGCCATATCTATTTCGCAGGGAATTCCTGCATCGGCGAGGGCCGGCGGTCAATCCCTACCGGACAATACGAGATAATAGTCGGACCGCGTGCCGCGGAGCCTCTGCGCTGGATGGGGGTGCGCCTAATGCCGCCCGCACCGGCTCCTCGAACCTTTAGACGATGGAAAGCCCTTGCCGGTCCGACGAGAGAACGTGGGAATGGGGAGAGGGGGAGGGTGATCGGCTTCCAGCGAGACTGATTTTCGCAACTCGCCTCAATTGTCCTGGCGGAGACGCACGATCCGGCACCGCCCGGTGGTGCGGTCCACCACGGCGGTGAGATGAACGGAGATATCGCTGGTGCGGCCGCTGCCGGGCATCACCACCTGGGACGTGCCGAGGGCGCGGACCAGGTAGCTGTCGCTGACCACCGTTACGCGCTCGATGATCGCGTTGAAGATGGCCGGCGTCACGGTTTCCACCCGCAGCAGATCTCCCCGGCTCATCAGCGGGTTGGCATCGCGGTACGCCACAATCGCCTGCGCCACCTCTTCCGTCATCTGCGGCAGCATCATCAAGACTTCCGCAGGTGCGGTGTTGAGGTTGATCGCGCCCTTCATCGGCTTTGTGAGATCCACCGTCGACGCGGTGGCCGTGCTGCCGGTGTCCGGAGTTCCACCGCCGGGGGTGCCGCCGCCGGGCCCACCGCCACCGGGTCCACCGCCACCGGGAGTTCCACCGCCGCCGGGACCCTGTACGAACAGTACGCGGCTTCTCGTGGCGCCCGGGAAGTAGACCGCCGGCGCAAACACACCGGTGCTGCGAGGCTGGAACACCGCGGGAATGATCGCTTGCGGGAGCGGTCGCACGGCTGCGCCCCGGGGGCCGCCACCACCGCCACCACCAGGTCCACCGCCACCCGGGCCGCCACCACCAGGCCCGCCACCGCCGGGTCCACCACCAGGCCCGCCGCCTCCGGGACCACCGCCGCCGGGTCCACCGCGGCCGCCGCCGCCGCGCCCACCACCACCACCGCGTCCGCCGCCACCACCACCGTTACCCCCACCCCCACCGCCGCCACCACCACCCGCGGCGGCGCCAGTGCCGTCGTTCGGCAGGCTGAGCACGTCCGCGACCAGGCGAACGGTCTCACGGTTGTTATTGACGGCGGTCCAAATCTGTGACCAATCTTTAGTGTTGCGGCTGCGGAGCGCCCGGAGGGCCGTGGTCACCGGGTCGCCGCCCCCCTGTCGCTGCTGGCCCGCGGCCGGCTCCGTGCTCTCGCCCACGCCGAGGATCTCCGCAATCGCCTGCAGGCGGGACTGCATCTCCTCCTGGTTGTCTGCGGTCACGCTGCCGGCCACCAGCCGCGGCTGCCCATCGCTGGCGATCCGGCGGGCGCTGGAGCCTACCGTAAACCAGTCCGCCAACACCATCTGCGTGCTGTCGGTAGTAGACGTAGTTCCCGTCTGGCCGGCTTCGCGCTGCGCCCATTCCTGGCGGAACCGCTCGCCCGGGGTGAGGCGCTCCGGCCAGGTGGTGGCGCCGTAGACCACGTCCGGAGTGAGCCCTTCCACCAGCAGGAGGTCGTCCACCGACTTGAACGCGCGGGCCGTAGTCTCGCCGGTGCTGCTCGTGCTGGGAGTGGTGCTCGTGGTTCCGGTGGCGGAGGTGCCGCGAAACGCGAGGATCGCCGCTACCTGGTCCTCGGTGATGTTCGGGATCTTGGCCAGGCCGGTCTCATCCGCTTCGTTCAGATCCACGCGGGAGCAGGCGTCTTTGGCCAGTACCAGGTACCGGTAGGACTCGGCTTCCGGGGTCAGTGGCTCGGCGTTGGAATCGAGGGCTTCCCAGGTGCCGCCGGCGGCCGTGTAGAAGACCTCGCCGGTATCCAGCTCGGCCGCGAGCCGCTCGATGCCCGAGAGCGCCGCGTAGTAGGCGCGGGCCTGTCCGTCCGAGTTGGCGGTGGACTGGGTGGACATCTGGGTATCGTAGGCCAGCCCCAGCGCGACGATGAGCAGCACCACCAGCAGCCAGACCGCAACCATCAGGACCGCGCCCCGCCGGGTGCGCCTCTGCTTGATCGGGGTCCTTGAAAGTGAGCTCATCGGTCTAATGTCCGTTTAGCGCGGTGCTACTGGCCGCCCGCACCCGTAGTGGTGCCGGCTTCCGCGGCGGCCGCGGCTGCGGTGGCCTCGTCGTTTGCGAACTGCGCGGCGGGCACGGAGAACACCCAGCTCTGTACCTTCGCCTGGGACTGCTCGCCGCCGTCCGACAGCGCGAGATCGACGCGGATGGCCGTGGGCAATCCGGCTGCGCCCTCCCAGGTGTCCACCCAGGTCTGCTGCTCGCTGCTGTAAAAGAGGTAGGTGGCGCCGGAGACGCCGGGCAGCAGCGGCAGGGTGCGCGTGTCTTCGGACATCCCGCCGGTGGAGCCGCCGCTGGAGCCGTCCGGCACCGGGTAGGGCGTCTCGTACCGGAAGAGGGTGGGGATCCCGGTGCGCGGGTCTTCCGCGATCACGTACTGGATCAGCACCGTTTCCGTGGCCGCGCGTCCCGCCAGGATCGGCTCGCCCACGGAAGAGGCAAACTCCAGCACGTCGCCGCCGGTGCTGGCGCTGGTGTTGCCGGTGGTGAGCCCAAAGGTCACCCCGGAGTCATCCGGCGGCACGACAGCGCTGTGGATGTCCCGGTTGAGCGTTTCGTAGCAGCGTCGCAGCGCTCCGGAACGGGTGCCGGTGTCCTGCAGTCGCTCCCGGCTGGTAGTCGCAGCGCGAAAGACTTGCGAGAACGCCATCAGGAGGCCCGCCGCCATGGTGATGCCCACCAGCAGCTCCAGGAGGGTGATTCCACGTCTCCGTCGCATCAGAGCTGCCCCCCGCCCGCGGCCGGCGTGTCCGTACCCGTGGTGGTGGCGCCGGTCTCGTCCGTCGTCTCCGGCGTCTGGAGATCCGGCCGCCGCAGCGCGGAGAGCGAGGCGGTAACGTGGGTGTTGCGGTTCTCGGTGAGGATGGTGATCAGAAGGAGGGACGGGTTGGAGCTCTGTTCGATGTTCGCGGTCCAGTCGTAGTCCGTGCTGGTATCGACGCCCTTGCCCTCGTCCGTGCCCACCTGCAGCACCGGCTCCTTGAGGATCTCTTCCATCTTGGAGCGCGCCGCCATCAAAGCCAGCGACCGGTCATCCGAACGGGTGGAGGTGCGAGCCGAGCCCGCAATGACCTCCAGTGTGGAGATGAGGCCCACCGTCAGGATGAGGATGGCTACCAGTACTTCGAGGATGGTGATGCCGCGTCGCATGCTCTAGCGCCTCCCCGTGGTGCCGCCCTGCTCGCGCAGCTCTTCCTCGGTCAGCTCGCGCACTTCGCCGGTGAACCCGTCCACCTGCACCCCGCGCTGCCGGCCGTCCGCGCCTTCCAGCACTACCAACGCAGAATCGCTGCGGCCTTCGGGGTAGAAGGTCAGCACGTCCGACTGCGCCTGCGCCCCGGCGCCCTGCGTGTCGTAGCCCAGCGGGGATACCTGCCAGTCCACCACCGTAATGCGGGGCGGCATCTTGTCCTGGAGCGCGTAATCGGCGCCGGCCGTGGCCGCTGCCTGCGGGTTGCTCGCCTGCTCGGGCCGGAACGGCTGCACGATCAGCTCGCCCGAGCTGGAGTCGATCATCACCTGGTGCCGCAGTCCCGTCGAGGCGGCCCGAGCTCGCGCAAAGGCGAAATCGTTCCGCACCGCCGAGACTGCGGCGTTCATCTGCGCGCCGGACCAACTCGCGATGAAGCGTGGGGCTACGATCCCTGCAAACAGCGTCAGCAGGGTGATGACCACCAGCATTTCCATCAGGGTGTGGCCGCGGCGCATGACGAGTTACTTCTTGATGCTGCTGATGTCTTCAGCGTCACCGGAGCCGCCTTCGCGGCCGTCCTCACCCAGGGAGATGATCTCGTAGTCCTGACCGTTGGGTCCGGGAACGTTGTAGAGGTACGGGTTGCCCCACGGATCGGCCGGGATGGTGGTGACGTCGTTCAGGTAAGGGCCCTTCCACTGGCCGCCTTCACTACCGGAGGCGGACGGAGCGGCGACGAGGTCCTGGAGATCG
>JAJFMS010000239.1 GCA_020696885.1 Armatimonadota bacterium
AAGGTCCAGCGCAGCCCCATCGAGCGCTCGAGGTCCATGTCACCGGTCTTCGGCCCGGCCATCGCGCCGCCCTGACCGTTCCAACTGCCGGTGTGACCGATGTAGGGCGACTCGAAGCCGTCCAGCCCGCCGCCGAGTTGGCTGGTCTGCGCGGGCGGAGGAATCGGATGCTTCACCAGCGGGAACGTGGCCGGCACACGCTGTAGGATCAGCCAGCCCGCCAGGAAGAGCAGGAGCAGTGGTGCCAGGCAGCCGCACCCACAGCAGCCGAAACAGCTCCGCAGCGCGAGGCGCCGGCGTCGGCGGGTAGCTGCGCCCGGCACATCCGGAGTCGGGGAGGTGGGGTCCGTCACCGGCGGGCGTCTCCTGCAGGTCCGGAAGCCGCACCGGGTCGCGCGGCTCCTGTTACCCAGGATATCGGAGCGCCCGGCCGGCCGAACCCGCACCCCGCGCAGCACGGCGTGCGCGATCCCGCAGATCGGCGAACCGCGGCTACATCCCCTGGTGCAGCGACTCCAGATGCCGGGTGAAGTGCTCCGCCAGCACTTCTTCGTAGGTCTCCGGGTACGCTTCCAGCACGCTGCGCACGGCCGGTCCCAGCTCAGGATGCGCGAGCACGGAGCCGAAAGTGGTGTGCAGGATCTGCCGTCCCGGAGCCGTGAACCCGCGACCGGACGCTACCTCCGGCCAGAGCTCCAGGTACAGGTGCTCCAGCGCCCGCGCTTCGGGAAGCGCGTCCGGGGCCGGAACCCCTTCCAGGGTGGCGGAGACGTGGTAGGTCGCCCGGTCCGTATCATAACGCTCACGCGCGAAGGTGATGATGCGGCGGAACAGCGCTTCCTCGTGGCGGCACACCACTCGGAGCGCTTCCAGGTAGCTGGTCCCCGCGGTCTTCACGTGGAAGCGGCCCTTTGTAAGCCGCGCGAAGGCGGGGTAGATGGAGAGCTTGTCGGAGCCGGAGTGGAGGCTAAGCTTGTAAGGCCCAAGCAGCTCCGCGATAGCGGCGTGGTCCGCCAGCGAGCGCTCGAACTCGGCAAGATCGCCTTTGTAGTCGACGCCCTTCTCGAACTCACCCACGTAGCGAGGCGCGAGGCTCACCAGCTTCATCCCGCGCTCCAGGCACTGCTCCGCGATGATGAAGTGCTCACCCAGGGTGGTCGGCTGGGGCGTCTCGTCCACACTCAACTCGATCTCGTAGTCGCGGCCGGCCATCACGTGGTCGATGTAATGAGCCAGCTCCACGGCACGGTTGATGGCGCGGCCGTACTTCACGGCCGCGCGCATGCACGTCTCTTCGGTCAGACGGATCACCGCGCCGGACGGCAGTGTGACCTCCCGGCCGGAGTAGGTGTGCAGCCAGCCGACCTGGTCCTGGATGCCGGCGAACTTCGCTCGCAGCTCCGTTTCCGAGTAGTCATCCGCGTTGGGATCCACATCGCCGGACGGGTCGATCGTGTAGAACGTGAAGCCCGCTGCGGCGGTCCGGTCCACGTCCTCGGGGGTCTTCAAGTGGTCCGCATCCGCTCCGGCCACGCCGGCATAGCCCGCCAGGAGCACGCCGAAGAGCGCGTCGTCCATCACCTCCTGCGGCGTGCGCTCCGTGCGCGCCATCTCCCGGATCGACTGCTGCGCGAAGATCGGCAGGATCCCGGCTCCGGCAAATCGCACCGCCGCCGCATGGCCCAGCGTGGCCAGGCCGGTGCGATCCCCATAACCGAAGCTGGGCGCCAGCCCGAGGTTGCGGGGGCGCAGGCTGGGAAGCAGCTCCAGCGCCCGGGCCAGCGCCGCGGCATCCGCGGGCAGCGCATCCTCGCCGCCAAACCGCAGCATCCTGCGACCGTCTACGAGCTGAGCCTGTACTGTTTCAGAAGCCATGATGGGACCCTACGAAGTGCGAACGACGAGTTTCGAATTGCGAATGGGGAGCTACCGGGGTGCGAGAAGAGAACGAGAATGAGAATGAGAAAGATTCCGGCCTCAGACCCGCACGGTCGAGTTCTCGCTCTGACCGAACACCGAACACCGAACACCGAACACCCACCCGCTACCCCACATGGATCATCGCTTTGACCACGCCGGCATCCGGTGCGTAGAGGCCTTCGAACGTGTTCGGAAGGGTGCCGAGGTCCAACTGGTGGGTGATCCAGGGCGCGGTGTCGATCTTCCCGGCTTCCATCAGCCCGATCAGCGCCGGGAAGGCGCCCATGCTGTTGCGGGAGGCATACAGCGTCATCTCGCGCCGGTGGAAGAGCGGATCGTCGATGGAGAACGTTCCCTGTGCCAGCCCCACCATCACCACGCGGGCGCCCGGGCCGGCGTACTGCAGACTGTAGCCCATCGACTGCAGGCTGCCGGTGGCATCGAAGACGCAGTGGGCGAGCTCCGGTCCGGTGATCGCGGTCACGGCGGCCACCGGGTCTTCCAGGGCATCGACCGTGTGCTCCACGCCCAGTCGCTGGCAGAACTCGCGGCGAGCGGGGTTCACGTCTACCACGATCACCTGCGCGCCCGCAAGCTGCGCGAACTGGAGGGTTGCCAGACCGATCGGGCCGGCGCCAACCACCACCACCCACTCGCTGGCCTCCACGTGCCCACGCTCCACGGCGTGGTAACCGATCCCCAGGGTCTCGATCAGGGCCAACTGCTCCAGGGAAAGCTGGTTGCTCTTGTGGAGGAGCCTGGTGGGGACGGAGAGGAGCTCGCACATGCCGCCGTCACAGTGGACGCCCAGCACCTGCAGGCTGGCGCAGCAGTTGTAGCGGCCGGTGCGGCACGGGCGGCAGCTACCGCACGCCAGGTACGGCTCGATGGCCACCCGGTCGCCTGCAGCCAGCCCGCGGTCGTTGGCGCCGACTTCGATGATCTCCGCCGCGAGCTCATGGCCGAGCACGCGCGGGTAGCTGAAGAACGGCTGGCGGCCCCGGAACGCGTGCAGGTCCGTCCCGCACACCCCGATCCGCTGGATCCGCACCAGCGCCTCGCCCTCGCCCCGCGCCGGCGGGGCAGCCTCGCCGATTTCGAACCGTCCCGGCTCCTGAAGTGTTACCTGTATCATTCGCTACTCGTTCAACAATGGTGCTACGCCGTGCCGACTTGTTCGTTACGGCTAACACGGGGCAATTCCTCTGCAGAGCGCGTGCCCGCCAATGGACCCGCGCCCTGCCGGCAAGTAGCGCCGGGCGAGCGAGCGCGCTATAGTCATACCGGATTTGTTCGGTAGTGGACAGCGGAGGTGCGGTGTTGCGAGCTGAAGTAGAGGTGGGTTTGATCGGTGCCGGTGCGGCGCTGCTGACGGCGCAGGAGGAGGGCCGGACCGCGCATGTCTCGCCTTCTGTGGTCAAGGTGGAGAAGAGCGCCGCCGGATTCAAGCTGACCCGCAACGGACTGCCGTACGTGATCCGCGGCGCAGGCGGGCGCATCCACCTGGAGACGCTGCGCGATGCCGGCGGCAACTCGATCCGCACCTGGGGCGAGACCGACCTGGAGCCGCTGCTGGACCGCGCACACGAGCTGGGGATCTCGGTCACCATCGGCATCTGGCTGGGCCAACCGCGCCAGGGGTTCAACTACGGCAACGAGGGCTCCCTCCGCGCGCAGACCGAAACCGTGCGCGGCTTCCTGCGCCGTTACCGGAACCATCCGGCCCTGCTGATGTGGGGGATCGGCAACGAGATGGAGGGGGACGGCGCGGACCCGCGCATCTGGACGCACGTCAACGAGCTCGCGAAGCTGGTGCACCAGGAGGACCCCAATCATCCAGCCATGACCGTGGTAGCGGAGATCGGCGGCCCTAAGCTGCAGCAATTCAAGACCCTCTGCCCGGACGTGGATGTCCTGGGCATCAACTCGTATGCCGGCCTCCCGAGCCTGCCCAAGCGCCTGAAGGAAGGCGGGTTCGACCGCCCGTTCGCGGTGACGGAGTTCGGCCCGCAGGGCACCTGGGAAGTGGCCAAGACCCCCTGGGGCGCGCCGATCGAGGCGAACAGCACCCGCAAGGCGGACGAGTACCTGGCGAACTATCGCGGCGCCATCGCCAGCCAGCCCAACTGTCTCGGCTCGTTCGTGTTCCACTGGGGCCAGAAGCAGGAGACCACGCCCACCTGGTTCGGGATGTTCCTGAACTCGGGTGAGCGGCTCGGGCCCGTGGAGGCGATGGCCACCGCGTGGACCGGCAAGGCGCCGGCTAACCGCGCGCCGCGCCTCGTGAAGCTCGATACCCCGGTCGAGGGCAAAGAGGTGCCGCCGGGCGGCACCCATGTAGCCAAGCTGGACGTGCAGGACCCGGATGGCGACCCGCTCACCGTTCGCTGGGAAATCCGCTCCGAGAGTTCCGACCGCCGCGAAGGCGGCGACCGGGAGTCCGAGCCGATCGCGCACCCGGAGGCGTTCATCGAGGCGAAGGGCACACAGCTCACCTTCCGCGCCCCGGCGCTGCAGGGCGGGTACCGCGTGTTCGCCTACGCCTACGATGGCAAGGGGAATGCGGCGACGGCCAACGTGCCGTTCTTCGTGCGGGTCGCGAAGTAGTCGGCAAGCGGGCCTGGGGCCGAAAGGAGCGGCGGTATGCGATGGCTGGGACCTCCCTTCGCACTGTTGGCCCTGGCGGCCCTGGCCATGCCGGGCGCCGCAGAGCCGGACGCGGCATCCCCCCGCGGCGATCTGCGGCTGGAGCGTCGCATCACCCGGGTCATCGACGGGCGGCCCCTGGCGGAGGTGATCCCATCCATCGGCAAGGAGCTGGGAGTCGCGCTGTCAGCTACCATGAGCGCCGCCGACCACCGGGTGGTGCTCTGTGTCCGGGACCGTCCCGCCGGTCAGCTCCTGGAAGAGCTGGCGGAGCACCTGGAGCTCGAATGGCGCCGCTCCGACACCGGATACGCGCTCACCGAGGCGCCGGCCGTACGCCGGAAGCATGAGGAAGCCCGCAAAGCCCGGGCGTCCGCGGAGTGGAGAGAAGCTCGCACCTGGGTGGGGCGAGCGGCGCGCCTCGCCTCGCTGCCAGCGGCCCAACTCCTGAGCACCGAGCGCGAGCTGTCCGACCGGCTCAACTCCGCCGACCTCCCGCCGGCCGAGCGGGCGCAGGTGGCGGACGAGTTGGCGCTCGTACAGGAGGCGCGCCGCCCGGCCACGCCGCTGGCGGTCTCGATCCTGCAATCCCTCACCGCGGCGCAGGTCGCGCGCCTCCAGAGCGGCGGGGACCTCCTGCTGGGAGACGGTGAGCTGACGCCCGCCCTGTTGGCGCAGGTCCGTGCCGTCCGCAACCCCGAGACCCCCTTCGCAGATGCGACGGAGTTCCCGGTGTGGGCGGACGTGCTGATCCAGTTCCGGGACTGGAACGGTCAGGAGGGGCCGCCCCGTCCTGGTGATCGCAGCCGCCAACTCTCCATAACCCTGGTCGGGCGGCGAGAGCGCGAGGGGAAGCAAGAGTGGACTCCCCTGGGGTGGCAACCGAAACTGCCTGATCCCGCGTCGGCCCGTCCGCTTGCGACCCAAACCGACGATCCGGCGCTGCTCCGCGTGGTTGAGCTGAAGGTGCCCGAGCGGAAGCGGCCGACGCTGGAGCGGCTGGGGGGCGTGGAGACGGCCGCCACCTGGGAGAGCCGCCTCTGGCCCGCCTGGCCGACCCTCGGCGACGTAGCGCGGCAGCTCTCGGAGGTTTCCGGCCTGGAGGTCATGGCGGACGGCTTCGTGCGGAGCCGCGTAGACCCCCGGTGGCTGGAAGGGCGGCGCTCAGTGGCCGCCATCCTGGATCGCGTCGCCACAGGGCTGGACTATGACTGGAGCAAGCAGGGCAACCTGATCCGGCTGCACAGCCGGCAGCGGGTCCAGGACCGGGATCGAGATGCGCCGGAGCGGATCCTCCAGCCGTGGCGAGAACGAGTGGCCCACCGGGAAGTAGCTTCCCTGGACGACCTCGCCGAACTGGCCGCGCGGCTCACGGATGAGCAGGCACGCGGCGTTAGCGATTACTGGGGCTGGTACTTCGACCAGCACTGGGTCTCGCCTCCTACCGGCGGAGCCATCATGTTCTACGCGCAGCGCCGCCACCTCCGGTTCTGGGCGGCGCTCAGCTCCGCGCAGCGACAGGCGGCTCGCTCGGGAGA
>JAJFMS010000240.1 GCA_020696885.1 Armatimonadota bacterium
CACGATCCATCGCATCGGGCAGCTCCTCACCGGAGAGCTGGACTTGCAGCCGCTCCTCCAGATCCTCACGGACGAGGCGACGGTGCTGGCCGGCGCGGAGTTCGGCGCCTTCTTCTACACCGTGCCGGATGAGCAGGAAGAGGGCTTCGAGCCGTTCACCATCTCCGCGGCCCACCCGGAGCGGTTCACCCAGTTCGCGATGCCCCGCATGACCGACCTCTTCGGTCCGACACTCCGCGGAGAAGGCGTGATCCGGCTCCAGGACGTTACCCAGGATCCGCGTTACGGCCACAACCCGCCGCACTACGGTATTCCCGCGGGTCATCCGCCCGTCCGCAGCTACCTGTCGGTACCGGTGGTCTCCCGCTCTGGAGACGTGCTCGGTGCGCTATTCTTCGGGCACCGGGAAAGCGGCATGTTCACCGCGCGCCAGGGGAGCGTGCTGCAGGGCATCGCCGCGCAGGCCGCCATCGCGCTGGACAATGCCCGGCTCTATCAGCAAGCGCGGCGTGCCGAAGAGGCGCTCCGGGAGAAGGTGACCATCCTCGGGGCGATCACGAACGAGACCCCGGACGCTATCTACGTCAAAGACCGGGACGGCCGGTATCTGATGATGAATCCGGCCGGAGCCCGGATCCTGGGACGTCCCGTGGACGAGGTGCTCGGTCGGTCGGACTTCGAGCTGTTCTCCCCCGAAGCCGCCGCGCAGGTCACCGCGAGCGACCAACCGGTCTTGCTGAACGGCGAGCATGTGAGCTATGTCGCCCGGTTGACCACTCCCGTGGGGCCGATCTCCGCGCTCACCGTCAAGGTACCCTACCGCGACGGCGACGGCCGCGTGATCGGCGTGATCGGCATCTCCCGCGACATCAGCGAGCGCGCCGCGGCCGAGGAAGCGCTGAAAGCAAGCGAGGTGCGGTTCCGCGCGATCTTCGATCAGGCGGGCATCGGCATCTCACTGGTGGACGCCCAGGGCAGTGTAGTGCAGGCGAACGCGGCGCTCCAGCGGATGCTGGGCTACTCGTTCGAGGAGCTGGCGGGGAGGCAGCTCCGGGAGTTCACGTACCCGGAAGATGCCGGCATTGGCTGGGAATACTTCCAGGAGATGCGCGCGGGGCTCCGGGACGAATACCACGTCGAGAAGCGGTACGTACGCAAAGACGGAAGGCTCGTCTGCGGCCAGCTCACCGTCACGGCCGTGCGCGATGCCCACGGCGAGCTCCAGTTCGCCGTGGGGATGGTCGAGGACGTCACCATCCGCAAGCGCGCCGAGCAGCGAAACGCGGAGTTCGGGGTGCTGGGTCAGCGCCTGAACGCCGCTTCCACGCCGCGGCAGGCCGCCGAGATCGTCCTGGACGCCGCGGATCGGCTGCTCCGCTGGGATTGCTGCTGGCTGGAGCTGTTCGCCGCGGGCCGCAAGAACGCTACGGTCATGCTCTCCATGGACCTCGTGGACGGCGTCCGATCCGACGTGACCGATCTCCACGCGGGCCAGCGGATCAGCGGGCTGACGCTGCGAGCGGTGGAGCGGGGTGGATTGCTGATCTTGAGAACGCCGGAGACGATGCCGGCGCCCGCACAGCCCGGCCATGTCTTCTTCGGGGTGCCGCGACCTTCCGCGTCGTTGATGTGCGTGCCGATCCGCACCGGGGACCGGTTCCTGGGCGCGCTTTCCATCCAGAGCTATTCGTTCGACGCCTACACCCAGGAGGACGTGGAGACCCTGCAGGCGCTGGCGGACTACTGCACCGGCGCCTTCGAGCGGACGCAGGCGGAGTCCGCCCGGCGCCTCCTCCAGGAGCAGTTGATCCAGGCGCAGAAGATGGAGGCGGTGGGCCGCCTGGCCGGCGGCGTGGCCCACGACTTCAACAACATGCTCGGGGTGATCACCGGCTATTGCGAGCTCCTCCTGGATCAGCCCACCCTCCCGGAAACCGTCCGGAAACCGCTGGGAGAGGTGAAGAAGGCCGGGGAGCGTGCCGCCTCCCTCACCCGGCAGTTGCTGGCGTTCAGCCGCAAGCAGATGATCCAGCCGCAGGTGCTGGACCTGCGCGCGGTGGTGACCAGCATGGATCAGATGCTCCACCGGCTGATCGGCGAGGACATCCAGTTGATCACCCGTCTTCCGAGGGTGCTGGGCTCCGTGATGGCGGACCCGGGACAGGTGGAACAGGTGTTGATGAACCTGGTGCTGAACGCGCGCGACGCCATGCCCCAGGGAGGCACGCTGACGCTGGAGCTGGCAGAGGTAACGCTGGACCAGCCCCCCTCCACTCCTGACGGGCTGACTCCGGGCCGCTATGTCTGCCTGACCGTGGCCGATACCGGCTGCGGTATGGACGAAGAGACCCTGCCACACCTGTTCGAGCCGTTCTACACCACCAAGGAGGTGGGTAAAGGCACCGGTCTCGGCCTGGCCACGGTGTACGGGATCGTGCGTCAGAGCGACGGTTACGTAGCGGTCGATAGTGCTCCGGGGCAAGGGGCTACCTTCCGCATCTATCTGCCACGGCTCGAGGATCCGGAGCCCGCCACAGTACCCACTGCGGCGCCTGGCGGAGCTCCGCGGGGGAGTGAGACGATCCTGGTGGCGGAGGACGAAGAGATGCTCCGCCGGCTGGTGTGCACACTGCTGCGAGCGGGTGGGTACCAGGTGCTGGAAGCCGGCAGTGCGGAGGAAGCGCTCGCCCAGTGCAGCCGTCACGCAAGCCCGATCCACCTGCTGCTCACGGACGTGGTGATGCCGGGAGGCAGCGGGCGAGACCTGGCCGTGAACGCGCTGGCCCGCCACCCCGGGATGAAGGTCATCTACATGTCCGGCTACACAGACGACGCGGTGGTCCGGCATGGGATCTCGTCCGCGGAGGTGCATTTCTTGCAGAAGCCGTTCACCGCAGCCGACCTCGCGCAGGAGGTGCGGCGAGTTCTGGATGGTCGCGGGGAGTGAAGCTGGAGTGGTGGAGTGGTGGAGTGGTGGAGTGGTGAGCACCACGTCCAGAACGCTTCGGCGGCCCCAGACGCGGAAAAGGCCGGGCGGGAGCTGTTTCCCGTCCGGCCTCTCCACGTTACGCGACCGTAGCTATTTCGCGGCGCGGCGAGCGCGGACGCGCATGGTCGACTGCCGTCGTCCGGCCACCTGCTGCTTGGCGGGCCGGGCCGCAACGGCCGGCTGCTGGATGTAGACCGGCTTCTCGACGATCTTCTCCACCACCTTCTCGACGATCACCGGCTTCTCGACGATCTTCTCGACCTCCACCGGAACCTCGATGGTCCGCTCGATCTTGACGATCTGAACGTCCGCCCCAGCTTCCATCGGGAAGCGGGCGCGCTCTTCGGCCAGGTACTGCTCGATCAGCTCGGAGTTACTGGCGACCGACGTGCCGGTCTCGGCCATCTGCAGCCGGAGGGCCGCCGAAAGGGTCTTGCGATTCAGATCCACGTCGCGGTCCAGCGTGCGGAGCAGGGACAGGTGGTCCATCGTGGCCGTGGCGCCCCACAGGAGCATGGTGCGCACGGTGGAGCTGCGGGACTCGCGGCGCATCTTCATCGCCTCGTCCAGCATCTTCTCGTGCATCGCAATCTGCTGGTCGATGCTGGCTGCCGGCTCCGTGTCCGCCACCGAGACGGTGGTGGGAGCCGTCGGCACCGTGTAGCCCCGCTGGGACAGCCAGGACGAGCCGAAGTCTGCCAGATGGGAGTGGTGCATCGCCATGTGCTGGTAGACCGAGTTGATGTTCTCATACCCGGCGGTCTGCGCCCGCGGGGCCAGCGCGTTTAGAGTAGCAATCTCCATCTGCTGCTTGGCCACGATGTCGCTGACCTGCTGCGCCACGGTGCGCTCGTCCTGGAGCTCCGGGAACAGCACGTCTCGGGACCAGAGCCGCTCTCCGGCGTGGATCGAGACCCCGGTGTAGGGATCACGGATGTTGGCGTCCGGGTTGCGGTACCAGTTCCGCAGCACGGTGGCATCCACCGGCTGGTCCGTGGAGATGGTGGAGCCAGAATAGCTGGTATGGTTCTTGGCATGGTCTGCGTATGCCGCGCCGCTGGCTACCAGCGAGCTTGCGACACACAGGGCGAGTGCGGGAAACTTCATCATTCGTCCTCCGGCGTAACGTGCCGTCATCTTGCTGCGTCAAGCGGAAAGCCCACTATCACGGAGCCAAGGGGGACCCGCTCGTACGAGCGAGGGCCGGATGTTCGCTGATAGCAAAAGGGCTTTCTACCGCCGCGATTTACCGCACGGAGGGGAAAGTCAAACTCAGAGATCGGTGAGGCCGGAGGCGCCACACTGCTCGATGGCCGGGATTGGTACGCAAACAACCGGCTGCGAACGCTGTGAGCGTTCGCAGCCGGTTGGTTCCGAAGCGTCTTATCCCGGCGAAGCCGGTTAGAGTGTCAGGCGCGTGCGGATCCGCTCCACGGCTTCCTCGGTCTGCTCGCGGTTGCCGAAGGCAGTGAGGCGGAAGTAGCCTTCGCCGCTGGGCCCGAAGCCGGAGCCGGGGGTGCCCACCACGTTCGCCTCGCCCAGCAGCTTGTCGAAGAACTGCCAGGAGGTGAGCCCGGACGGCGTCTTCAGCCAGATGTACGGGGCGTTGCGGCCGCCATAGGGGGTAAGGCCCACGCTCTCCAGGCCCACGCGGATGATCTCCGCGTTGCCCATGTAGTAGTCGATCTGGTCCTGGATCTGCTGCCGGCCAGCTTCCGTGTACACCGCGGCCGCGGCCGCCTGCACGATGTAGGGCGCGCCGTTGAACTTGGTGCTCTGGCGCCGCATCCAGAGCGGGTTGAGGCTAACGGAGTTGCCGTCCGCGTCCCGGGCGGTCACCTCTTTCGGGACCACCGTAAACGCGCACCGGGTACCGGTGAACCCCGCGGTTTTGGAGAAGCTGCGGAACTCGATCGCCACCTCCCGCGCGCCTTCCACCTCGTAGATGGAGTGCGGGATCTCGGGATCCCGGATGTAGGCCTCGTAGGCCGCATCGTAGAGGATGATTGCGCCGGTTTCCCGGGCGTAGTCCACCCAGCGCTGCAGCGCCTGGCGCGTGATGACCGCGCCGGTGGGGTTGTTCGGGTAGCAGAGGTAGATCAGGTCGACCTTCGTCTCCGGCAGCGCCGGCTCGAACCCGTTCTCCTCGGTGCAGGGCAGGTAGACGAAGCGGTCGTAGCGGCCTTCCTCGGTCGGGTTGCCCGCCCGGCCCGCCATGACGTTGCTGTCCACGTAAACCGGATAGACCGGATCGGTCAGCGCCACCACCGAGTCCGTGGAGAAGATCTCCTGGATGTTGGCGGTGTCGCTCTTGGCGCCGTCGCTGATGAAGATCTCGTCCACGCCGATCTGCACGCCCCGCGCGGCGTAGTCGTGCTCCGAGATCAGGCGGGCGAGGAACTCGTAGCCGGTCTCCGGCCCGTACCCCTTGAAGCTCCCGGCGCTGCCCATCTCGTCCACCGCGCCATGGAGGGCCTCCACGATCGCCGGCGCCAGGGGCCGCGTTACGTCGCCGATGCCGAGGCGGATCACCTTCGCGTCCGGGTTGGCCTCCTGGAACGTCCGCACGCGGCGGGCGATCTCGGTGAACAGGTAGCTGCTCTTCAGCTTGAGGTAGTTCTGGTTAACGGTGGCCAAGATGGGGTCTCCTCGCGGGGAACGATGCGTCCGGCTGCAGGTGAAACGGCTGGATTATTCTATCCGCCTCGCCCGGGATGCTCGTAGCCGAACCGCCGACGCTGGTAGAGTCGGGTGTGATTGCGAGATGCAGGTGGTTCGTGGACCATTGCTTCGTAGGGGCATCCGCCGTGATTGCCCTACAAGCGAGGACCGCGTAGGCGCGCGCAAAGCCGTACCGGGTCCCATGGCTGGATGCGGCTCTGCCGGCGCTGAAAGGAGGTCGGGGACAGGGCAAACACGGCGGATGCCCCTACGAAGCAACGGGCAGTCCGGTTACCCAGTCGAGCAAGGGCAGCAGAAGCCGAGGGACTTCCGGCAACCGCGGTGTCTGTTCCTACCGAACACCGAACACCGAACACCGAACACCGAACACCGAACACCGATCTTCTATTGCTTCCCCCAGGTCGGCTCCACTTCTTTGAAGTCGGC
>JAJFMS010001183.1 GCA_020696885.1 Armatimonadota bacterium
CGGATGGCGCCCCGGACTTCCCGGCGCTGCTGCACCAGGTCAAGCGAGGTCAGCTTGAGGCTCGGCACCACCTGGCGCACGTCGCAGCCCGGTACGCGCTCGGTGATCTCCGCCAGCGCTTCCGCGAGCACCCGGATCATCTCCCCGCGTTTTCGACCTTCGTGGACGCCGAGCGGGATTACCGCCAGAAGGAGCAGTTGCGGGTAATCACCCGCGAGAACGGAGAGCGCAACCAACCCTACCAGCAGCACCGAGAGTAGGCCCGGGACGACCAACCACCATCCGGAGCCGCCAAGCTCCAGCCGCAGCGCCTTGGTCAAAGGCTGAAGCGCGGTCTCATCGCCGCACTCGCCGAGCGCGCGAGCCGCCTTCAGCATCACCTGGCGATCATTATGGCGGAGCGCCTCGCAGAGCAGAGAGAGCTGCTGTGGGGCCGCGCTGCCCCCGTTAACGATCTCCGCGATCGCCTGGTCCAACTCTTCCGCTGTCACGCCGCAACCGGTTTCCAGCATGGGTGGCCTCGACTCGATGGCTAGGTTAGCTTGCTCCCGTTGGGGACGGGACGCTCAGGTTGCGCCAGCACTACACTGCCGTCTTCCAACACGAAGCCGGTTACCAGCACCTCCGACTTGAAGCCCGCGATCCGTTTCGGGGGGAAGTTGAGCACGGCGAGCACCTGCTTCCCGACGAGCTGCTCCGCATCGTAGTACGTGGTGATCTGCGCGCTGGACCACCGCTCCCCCAGCGGGCCGAAGTCGATGCGAAGTTGGTAGGCGGGCTTCCGGGCCGCCGGAAACTCGCGCACTTCCAGCACCGTGCCGGCGCGCAGCTCGACGCGCTCGAAGTCGCCCCAACTGATCGGATCCATGCCACCTCGTAACCCGGTGGACGCGCCGGACGGTACGTGAGGCACCTGTGCGCCGCAGGGTGGGCGGCACGTGCACCGAGTACCTCCTGGCCACCCTCCGTGCCAGGATTGGCGAAGACTCCCACGCTCGGGAGTAGCGTGCCCAGCCCAGAGGGAGATGTTTCGCAGATAACACGTACGCCGCAGCTTGACGGGTACCGGCTCAACATGACCGTTTGGCGGTCTCGGGGCTTCACCGCGGCTGGTTCAACGCTCCACGCGCATCGACCCGCACGCGGGTACCCCCGCTATGCTACCGGTTGTAATTCCTTCCCTTTCGCGTCCTTTCGCGTGTTTCGCGAGCTTGCCCGTATGGGGCAACTCCGGAAACTCCCCGGATCACTTCCCGCTGAAGACGCGGAAGAGCTTCCGCAGTGGGTCGTAGAACTCGTCGACGACGCGCTCTTTCAGCGGGATGATGCCGTTGTCGGTGATGTTGATGTGCTCCGGTCCTTCAGCAGGCCGAGGCGGTTCTCCGTGTCCAGCGGGTGCATCTCCAAGCTGGCGACGCGGATCATGAAGCGCGGGCCGCCGAACTGGGGCTTCAGGTCATGGTCGCGGAGCACGTGGCAGACGTTCTGGCACAGGAAGCACTCGATGCACTTCCGGAACTCCTGGACGCGGTCCACCTCTTCCTGGCTCATGCGCCAGGTGCCGTCCGCTTCCGGCGGCTTTAGCTTCAGCTTCGGGATCTTCTTGTTGACCTGGTAGTTCCAGGAGACGTCCGTCACCAGGTCCCGGATGATCGGGAAGCTCTTCATCGGCGTGACGGTGATCGGCTGGTCCAGCGGGAGGTCGTTCAGCCGGGTCATGCACATCAGCCGGGGCTTGCCGTTGATCTCGGCGGAGCATGAGCCGCACTTGCCGGCCTTGCAGTTCCACCGCACGGCCAGGTCGTTGGCGACGGTGGCCTGGATCTCATGGATCGCGTCCAGGACGACCATCCCCTCGGTGACTTCGGTGGAGTACTTGGCGAAGTCGCCGCCGCTGGAATCGCCGCGCCAGACGTGGAAGTTTGCGGTTGCCATTACCCCATCTCCTGGATCACTTGCTTGAGCTCGGGCGACATCTCGCGAACGGGCACCTGGTTCACCTGCATGGAGCCGTCCGCCGCCTTGTGGATCACGATGTTGACCTTCCCGAACTTCGGGTCCTTTTCGGGGTAGTCGTCCCGGAACTGCGCGCCGCGGCTCTCTTTCCGCTCGATCGCCGCGCGCGTGACCGCCTCGGACACAGTGAGCAGGTTGTAAAGATCCAGCGCGGTGTGCCAGCCGGGGTTGAACTCCCGGTTACCCAGCACCTGCACCCGGTTGGCGCGCTCCCAGAGGCCGGAAACCCCTTCCAGCGCCCGGACCATCTCGTCTTCCTGGCGGACGATGCCCACCAGGTCTTGCATCATGTCCTGCAGGTTCTGCTGCACCTGGTAGGGGCCTTCGCCGGTGGTGCGGTTGAACGGCTCCAGCGCCCAGCGGGCCGCCTCCTCGATCTCCGCGTTGTTGAGGGCGCCCGCGCCGTGGTCCTTCGCGAAGGTGGCGGCATACTCGCCGGCCCGCTTCCCGAACACCAGCAGGTCCGAGAGCGAGTTTCCGCCCAGGCGGTTGGCGCCGTGGAGACCGGCCGCGCACTCGCCGGCCGCGAAGAGGCCGGGGATGGTGGACATCTGGCTGTCCCCGTCCACACGCACACCGCCCATCATGTAGTGGGTGGTGGGGCCGACTTCCATCGCGTCCTTGGTGATGTCGATGTCTCCCAGCTCTTTGAACTGGTGATACATGCTGGGGAGCTTGCGCTTGATTACCTCTTCGGCGTTGGGGAGCTTCTCCTTGATCCAGGCGATGTCCAGGTAGACGCCGCCGTGGGGGCTGCCGCGCCCCTCGCGGACCTCGCGGTTGATGCAGCGGGCCACGTGATCGCGGGTGAGCAGTTCCGGCGGGCGGCGGGCCTCCTTATCACCCTGGGTGTAGCGCCAGCCCTCTTCCGGGCTATCGGCGGTCTGGGCGCGGTAGTTCTCCGGGATGTCGTTGAACATGAACCGCTCGCCCTTGTTGTTGCGGAGCACGCCGCCCTCGCCGCGCAC
>JAJFMS010000241.1 GCA_020696885.1 Armatimonadota bacterium
TCGAACTTCGTCCCGCCCTTCGTCCGATAGTCTCCCCTCCTCTCGGAGGAGGGGGCAGGGGGAGGTTCAACCGAGCACGAGGACCACAAACGGGAAGACCCGCGCCTACGCTACGCCTCGGCCCACACGTCCCGCACCACCTGCTGGTTGTGCCGCGCTGCGGCGATCGGATCATCACCCGGCCCGGTTTCCAGCACAACCCAGCCGGCGTATCCCCGCCCCTTCAGCTCGCACAGGCACGCCTTCAGGTCCACGCCTGGGGCATCCAGTGGCAGTTTGTTCAAGTTTTTGGCGTGAACCTGGTAGATCAGGTCGAAGAGATCCCGAATCTCGGCCGCGGGGTCGGCGCCGCGCTTGGCCGAGTTCGCGAAGTCGAAGTAGGACCGGAAGTAGTCTGATCCGACCTGCTCGATGATGGCGCGCGTCTCCGTGGAGTCCAGCGCGTTCTCCCATGCGACCACCACGCCGGCATACTCCGCATCGAATAGGCAGGCCCGGAGGTCGTCCACGAACCGGCGCGCGGCAAGGCTGCCGGCGGTGACCTCGGGATCGAACATCGGCCAGAGGATCCCGCGAACCCCCAGCACGGTCGCATCCCCGATGGCCTGGGTGAGGCGCGCCCGGGCGGCGCTACGAGCTTCCGCGTCGGCGGCGCCCATGCCCTCACCGCCGCAGATGAGGCTGCACACGCTGTCCGGCCGCTGCCGCTGGGCGGCGCGAAGCAGCTCCAGATCGCCGCCGACCTCGATCTCCACTCCGTCAAAGCCCAACTCCGCAGCAGTGCGGAAAAGCTCGGCTCGAGGCTGGCGGAGCACCCGCTCCATGACCCCTACACGTAGTTCGCCCATCATCCGCGGCTCCCGTCTCGCATCACTGGAGCTCGATACGGAAGCGGGAACGGTACCGGCTCCCGCGGGTGAACTCCTGCATCCCGTAGAACGGGCTGATGGTGTCCACGTCCAGCTTACCGCCCACCTCGTACTTGCCCGGCAGCAGGAGCACCGTGGCCGTCTTGCCCGGCTCGATGGTGACGACGTGCTTCTCGGCGCCGCGGATCAGGATCACCAGGCGGGCGCTCGTGATGTTGGCGATGGTCCACTCGGAGCGCTCTTCTTTGCTACCGCACGCCTCCGCCACCGCCTCGGGAAACTGCGGCGGATCTTCAGCGCGAAGCTTGTTCAGCTCCGCGTCCACGTCGATCGCTGGAACCTTGGTGGGCTCGGTGCCGATCGCCGGCTTGGGAGACGCGGGCTTGTCGGACATCGGCTTCGTGGGCTCTCCCGAAGGCTGGGTATCGGCAGGCCGCAGCTCCACGGACTTCGGTTCCAGCGGTTTGGGCATCGCCGGCTTCGGCTCGGCCGGCTTCGGCTCGACCGCTTTCCGCTCGACCGCCTTTGGCTCGGCGGGCTTTGGCTCGACTACTTTTGTCTCGGCCGGCTGGGGTTCCACCGGCTTCGCGCTAACCGGCACGGCGACCGTGGGCTTCGGCTCGACCGGCTTCGCCGGGGTGCCCGGAGCGCCGGGGGTGTCCAGCGTGCCGGTGCCGGGCGACGGTACGCTCGGCTTGGGCACGGAGACGGGAAGCGGCTGCGCCGGCTCGACCGGTTTCACAGGTACAGCGGGAAAGGCCGGACCGGCGGAACGGCCGGTAGGGAACGGCTTCCGGAACGGTGCCGGGAGGACACCGGTCTCCGATAACGGCTGCACCAGGACCAGGCCCACGGAGGGGGAGACCTGCCGCACCAGCGCCGGGCCCTCGAACCGCACCTGGCTCTGGCCGCCGGGAAGCGGCTCCACACCCCGCAGCAGCGGGAGCGCGCCGTCGATGGACGCCACGTAGCCCACGCCCTGGGCATCCACGAAGCGGGCCACCACCACGCCCACCACCTCGCCGCGGTCGTTCACCAGCGGACCGCCGCTGTTCCCGGGGTTGATCACGGTATCGATCTGGAAGACCGGCTCGCCGGCCTCGCGCTCCACGCCGGACACGGTGCCGCGCGTCACCTTCAGGGTCCGGCCGAGCTCGCCGGTCAGCGGGAAGCCGAACGCCCGGACTTCCTCGCCCAGCTCCACGTTCGGAGCCGGCACCCAGGGCAGCGCCGGCAGGCCGGAGGCGTCGATCTGGAGCAGCGCCAGGTCCCGCTTCGGGTCCGTGCCCACCACGGCGGCGCGGTATTTCCGCCCACCCAGGGAGACCTCCACCCGGCCGGCATCCTTAACTACATGGAAGCAGGTGAGCAGCAGCCCCTCGGAGTGCACCACGAAGGCCGTGCCGGTCGACAACGTCTCCGCCACCGCCGCCTGCCCCATGAGCAAGACGACGAGAAAGCAGAGCGCCGCGCCCCATCGATAAAACCAGCGTCCCATGTCGCTCCTACCAACCCGGGGATTCGGACAGCAACGCCTTGGTTAGTCGCCGTCCAGAGGTAGTATTCCTCAACTTCCGCTCAATCTGAAGGTGGAGTTTGTCACACCCCATGCGCTGCGCGCGGGTGTTGGGTGTTCAGGTGTTCAGGTGTTCAGGTGTTCAGGTGTTCAGGTGTTCAAGCGAGTAGGAGATCTGGGCCGCACCGGTCTGCGGCCGGAATCTTTCTCTTTCTCGACTTCCTGGGTTCGGCATTCGGTGGTTGGACCAGGTACCCCGCGGCCGCACCGGTCTCCGGAATCGCCCCCCAACACCTGAACACCCGAACACCTGAACGCCTTCCCCGGGGATCGGATTCCAACCCGGAATCGTAACACGCGGCAAGGCGGATCACTTTCAGGCACGACGATCTGAGTTCCGGTGGCGCCGCCGGATTCTTTCTGAGCGGCCACGCGTGAGCCTCGCCCGGCGGCTGGAGGAAGCTCCCCCGGGCGGGGTAGACATGGCCGGTATCCGCCCGCTGTAGCCTCGAAACTGAACGTCAACTTAATGTTCGGCGAGGCCGCTCCAAGCAAGCAGTCGGAGCAGCGATCGGTTCAAAAATGCGTGAATCAGACACCCTGATCGAACGCGAGCGGATGTCCGACTGAAGACTGTAGAGAGTTCGCTGGTTGAAGGGTCGGCGGATGGCGGTATATAATGCCGACACAAGATCTAGTGGCCTCTGGAAAATCCGCTCCAACATGTAGTGCCGAATTGCCGAACTACTAAATGGGCGCCCGGAGGCCTGGAGATCGACCGCAGCACCCGCCGCGCCGGTCACGCGGGCGATCCACTGGAAGGCGCTCGCAGTAAGCCCGCCGGTTATGAAGTGCCCGTACTGTCAGTTCATGGAAGACAAGGTGCTCGACTCCCGCGTGGCGCGGGACGGCGACGCGATCAAGCGGCGACGCGAGTGCCTGGGCTGCGGGCGGCGATTCACCACCTTCGAGCACATCGAAGAGCGGCGAGTGCGGGTGGTGAAGAAGGACGGCCGCCGGGAGCCATTCGACCGGCAGAAGATCCTGCGGGGGCTGGATCTGGCCTGCCGGAAGCGGCCGGTGAGCTCCGAGACGATCGAGCGGGTGGCCGAAGAGATCGAGCGGACCCTCTACGATCGGGGTGAGCAGGAAGTCCAGGCGACGGTGATCGGGGAGATGATCATCGAAGCGCTGCGGGGGCTGGACCCCGTGGCCTATGTGAGGTTCGCGTCGGTCTATCGAGACTTTCAGGACCTCACCCAGTTCCAGGAGTTGCTGGAGCTGCTGAAACCGGGCGCCAAAGGGCGCGGCCGGGCCGGAAGCGGGCGAAGGCCCACCCGGAAAGCAGGAAAGGAAAACGGCGGCGGCGGGCAGGAGCCGTAACCGGAGAGTCGAACATGTGTTCGATTGTCCTGGAGATGCGGCCTCAAGCTCGACACCGGGTTGGAATCCGAAGGCCAGCGGACAGATACGCACCAGCGAGCTGGACGGGGCGCCGCGGATGGACGAGCCCGGCAGCGGGGCGTGTCAATTCAGGTCTGCTTTGAATAGGTGGTTTGGTAGGAGGGGTAACCTCGCTGTAGCGTGAGCCGGCGCACCATTGCCGCCGGAGCCGGACGGAAGCCGGGGACCCACAGGATTTGAAGAACGCGCCGCAAAGCGCGACATCGCGAGTGCTACGAAAAGAGGATGGCAGAGAATGTCGGTTACCGAAGATAGACTCTCCGCGGCTGGAAGCGACGGCGAAGGCGATCCGCGCTCCACACGCACCCCCCGGCGCGCCACGCGCCGCGGCCGAGCCGGGTACTCCGGCGGTCTTCAGTTCCCCCGCGTGAACACCACCGCGGGCGTGCACCCCTACGACGAAGTGGAATGGGAGCCGCGGACCGCGACGATCTCCGGCGAGGGTGGGGAGAAGGTCTTCGAGCAGCGGGACGTAGAGATCCCGGCGTTCTGGAGCCAGCAGGCCACCAAGGTGGTGGTCTCCAAGTACTTCCGCGGCCACCTGGACGACCCGAGCCGCGAGCGCAGCGCCAAGCAGCTCATCTCCCGCGTGGCGGACACCATCGCCGGCTGGGGCCGGCAGGGCGGCTACTTCGCCAGCGAAGAAGACGCGGACACCTTCCACGCGGAGCTCACCTACCTGCTCCTCCACCAGCACATGGCGTTCAACAGCCCGGTCTGGTTCAACGTGGGCCTGCCGGACAACCCGAAGCCGCAGTGCAGCGCCTGCTTCATCAACTCCGTGGAAGACAACATGGAGAGCATCATGCGCCTCGCCGCCACGGAAGCGCGCCTCTTCAAGGGCGGCTCCGGCGCGGGCA
This sequence comes from Armatimonadota bacterium, assembly GCA_020696885.1. Next base: position 4,710 of record JAJFMS010000241.1, read on the forward strand.
GCAACCTCTCCCGCATCCGCTCCAGCAAGGAGCGCCTCTCCGGCGGCGGCATCGCCAGCGGACCGGTCTCCTTCATGCGCGGCTACGACGCCTTCGCCGGCGTCATCAAGAGCGGTGGTAAGACCCGCCGCGCCGCCAAGATGGTGATCCTGGACATCGACCATCCGGACGTGGTGGAGTTCATCAACTGCAAGGCGGACGAAGAGAAGAAGGCCTGGGCGCTCATCGAGTCCGGCTACAACGGCGGGTTCAACGTGCCCGGCGGCGCCTACGATAGCGTCTTCTTCCAGAACGCCAACCACTCCGTGCGCGGCACGGACGAGTTCATGCAGGCGGTGGAGCGGGGCGGCACCTTCTGGACCCGCCGCGTCACCGACGGCGAGAAGGTGGAAGAGCTGAACGGCCGCGAGATGCTGCGCCAGATCGCGGACGCCACCTGGGTGTGCGGCGACCCCGGCATGCAGTTCGACACCATCATCAACCGGTGGCACACCTGCAAGAACACGGACCGGATCTACGCCAGCAATCCGTGCTCCGAGTACATGTTCCTCAACGACACGGCCTGCAACCTGGCGTCCATCAACCTGCTGAATTACCTGCGCCCGGACGGCTCGTTCGAGGTGGAGCGGTACATCCACGCCTGCGAGGTGACCATCACCGCGCAGGAGATCATCGTGGACAACGCCAGCTACCCCACGGAGCTGATCGGCGAGAACAGCCACGAGTACCGCCCGCTGGGCCTGGGCTACGCCAACCTCGGCGCCTTGCTGATGGCGCTGGGCCTGCCGTACGACAGCGACTCCGGCCGCGCCCTGGCCGGCGTGCTCACCGCGATCATGACCGGCTCCGCCTACCGGCAGTCCGCCAAGATCGCCTCCCACCTCGGGCCGTTCCCCGGCTACCACAAGAACCGGGAGCCGATGCTCGACGTGATTGCGATGCACCGCGACGCGGTGGAAGAAGTGAACCGCGACCTGGTGCCGGAAGCCGTGATCGAGGCCGCCCGCCAGGTGTGGGACGACGCGCTGGAACTGGGCGAGCGCTACGGCTACAAGAACAGCCAGGCCACCGTGCTGGCGCCCACCGGCACCATCGCCTTCATGATGGACTGCGACACCACCGGCATCGAGCCGGACATCGCCCTGGTGAAGTACAAGACCCTGGTGGGCGGCGGCTTCCTGAAGATCGTCAACCAGACGGTGCCCGCCGCGCTCCGCAAGCTCGGCTACACCGAAGGCGCCATCACGGAGATCGTCCAGTACATCGCCGAGATGGGCACCATCGAAGGCGCGCCCGGCCTGAAGGACGAGCACCTGCCGGTCTTCGACTGCGCCTTCCGGCCGCAGAACGGCACGCGGTCCATCCACCACATGGGCCATGTGAAGACCACCAGCATGGGCAGCAAGAAGGCCGTGCCGGCCGCCGCCGAAGCCTCCGCTCCCGCCCCGGCGGCGCTGGTGCAGACGCAGGTGGTGGCCAAGCCGTACCGCCGCCGCCTGCCGGCCGAGCGGCACAGCGTGACGCACAAGTTCAGCGTTGGCGGGCACGAGGGCTACATCCACGTGGGCCTTTACGAGGATGGCACCCCCGGTGAGATCTTCGTGACGATGTCCAAAGAGGGGAGCACCATCTCCGGCATGATGGACGCCTTCGCTACCAGCGTCAGCCTGGCGCTGCAGTACGGCGTGCCGCTGGAGGTCATGGTCCGGAAGTACGCCCACATGCGGTTCGAGCCGGCGGGCTGGACCCCCAACCCGGACATCCCGTTCGCCAAGTCCATCATGGACTACATCTTCCGCTGGATGGGCAACCGCTTCATGCCGCGGGACGACCAGGAGCACGAAGCGGGCCACGCCAGCTCACCGGTGCTCTCCGCGCCAGTCTCCGCCGTGGCGGCGGTCGTCTCCCCGTCGAATGGTCACTCGAACGGCCACAACGGCCACAGCACACACACCTCCCCGATGACGGAAGGGATGAACGCCATCGCCAAGATGCAGGAAGACGCCCCGCCCTGCAGCGAGTGCGGCAACATCATGGTCCGCGCCGGAGCGTGCTACCGCTGCGATAACTGCGTCGCCACGAGCGGCTGCGGGTAGTCTCCAGGCGGGGTTTCACCGCGGCGTACCCGTAT
>JAJFMS010000242.1 GCA_020696885.1 Armatimonadota bacterium
AACGAGTCGGGCCGCCCGTTTCGGTTGTTCCCGGGAGAGCGACCCGGTGCGCCGGTTACACCGGGAGACCGGCCGCGGAGCGTCCACAATCAGGTAGCAAGGTGAGCGATCCCCTGCCGGGGGCTCGCGTTTGGCGGCAGGATAAGGAGGCACCCCGTATGAAGATCACCATCGAGACCACCGTAGCCGCGCCGGTTGAGGAAGTCTGGCGTGCGTGGACTACCCCCGAAGAGATCAAGCAGTGGAATGCCGCGTCGGATGACTGGCATACGACCGCTTCCGAGGTGGACCTGCGGGACGGCGGCGAGTTCTCGTCCCGCATGGAAGCGAAAGACGGCCGCAGGGGGTTCGACTTCGCCGGCACCTACACCCGGGTGGTGCCCTATGAGCTGATCGAGTTCACTTTTGGGGATCGCGCGGCCGTGGTCGAGTTCATTCCTGGTGACGGGACCGTTAAAGTCCGCGAGACGTTCGATGCGGAGACCACGCACACCGTAGAACAGCAGCAGCAGGGTTGGCAGGCGATTCTGGACCGCTTCGCCCGCCACGTCGAGGCGCGTGCGTGAGGCAGCGGCGGGCGGCACCGACCCCGGAGTGCTACTCCCGGAGCGGGTGCCGTACCACAATCCCGACTTTAGAAGGTTGACCCGCGACGGTAGAATAGAGGCGGAGACATCAGCGAGTGGCGGGTGCGCCGCTTGCGGGAGAAAGAACGCAATGCATCGTCGGTATTGGAAGACCCTGGAAGAGGCCAACAACCATCCAGAGCTCTGGACGCCCCCGTCGAACTACCTGGTTCCGACGGTCATCGAGCAGACACCGCGCGGCGAGCGGGGGATGGACATCTGGTCCCGGCTGCTGAAGAGCCGCATCATCTTCTTCAGCGGCGAAGTCCAGGACCACATGGCAGACCTGGTAATCGCGCAGCTCCTGTTCCTCGAATATGAGGATCCGGACGGCGACATCATGCTCTACGTCCATTCCCCGGGCGGCTCGGTAGATGCCGGCCTGGCCGTGTATGACACGATGAACTTCATCAAGCCGGACGTTTCCACGATCTGCGTGGGGATGGCCGCCTCGATGGGAGCGCTCATCCTGACGTCCGGCGCGAAGGGCAAGCGGTACGCGCTTCCCCACGCGCGCATCATGATCCACCAGGTGAGCGCGGGCGTGCCGTTCAGCCAGGGCACGGACGTGGAGATCCGGGCGCGGGAGATCCTGCGCTACAAGGCTCTCCTGAACGAGATCCTGGCGCGCCACACCGGAAAGTCCGTAGAGGACGTGACGCGGGACACGGAGCGCGATTACTTCATGTCCACCGCACAGGCCAAGGAGTACGGCCTGATCGATCACGTGATGACCCGGCAGGAGCACGAGCAGCTCCGTCAGCAGGAGGAGTCCACACGCTGAGTGCGGAAAGGCGGGCCGACGGACCGTTCCTGCCGAAGATGATTCGTACGTGCGCCTCCCGACCCGAAGCAGAGCCCGAGGAGCGGGAGGCGCGCCTGCGACCAGCAAGGGCTGGCAGGCAGATCGCATCATCTACATTGTCTCGTCCGTGGATCATCAGCGGGCCGGGGCGACGCTCCTGAAGGCCTTCCAGGCGCTTCGGCAGCCCGCCCCACCGGCACGGAATGTCTTTCCGGCGCGCAGCATGTGCGCCGGAACCCGGAGTTATCAAGAGCGTGCCTAAGAACAACGTCGATCGGCAAGAAGCGCGGCGGTGCGTCCTGTGCGGGAAGGGCCGGGAGCAGGTCTCCAAGCTGGTCCTGGGGCTGCACGGCGGGGTGTGCGTGGACTGCGTGGAGCTGAGCAACGAGATCGTCCAGGACGGCTGCGTGCTGTGCGGCAAGACCCGGGAGGTGGAGAAGCTCATCCTGGGGATGCACGGCGGCATCTGCGTGGAGTGTCTGGACCTCTGCAACGACGTGATCCAGGGCGACGCGTTTCCCACGCGCTACGAGTCGTTCGGGGATGCCCTCCCGAAGCCGAAAGACATCCACAAGGTGCTGGCGCAGTACGTGGTGGGCCAGGAGCGCGCCAAGCGAGCGCTGGCCGTGGCGGTCTACAACCACTTCAAGCGCGTGCACCTGACCCAGACGGACGTGGAGCTCCAGAAGAGCAACATTATGCTCATCGGGCCCACCGGCTGCGGTAAGACCCTCCTCGCCCAGACCCTCGCCCGCATCCTCAACGTGCCGTTCACCATCGTGGACGCCACCGCGCTCACCGAGGCGGGCTACGTGGGGGAAGACGTGGAGAACATCCTCCTGCGCTTGATCCAGGCGGCGGAGGGGAACAATATTCAGCAGGCGATCCAGAACGCGCAGCGCGGGATCATCTACATCGACGAGATCGACAAGATCGCGCGGAAGTCCGAGAACCCGTCCATTACGCGAGATGTCTCCGGGGAAGGCGTGCAGCAGGCGCTGCTGAAGATCCTGGAGGGCACGGTGGCCAACGTCCCGCCGCAGGGCGGACGGAAGCACCCGCAGCAGGAGTACGTGCAGATCGACACCAGCAACATCCTGTTCATCTGCGGGGGCGCGTTCGACGGCCTGCAGCCGATCATCGAGGCCCGGCTTCGCCGGCGTACGATCGGCTTCCGGGATGCCGGTGAGGGTGCTGCGCAGTCTGAGAGCCTCATGGCGCAGGTGCTACCGGACGACCTGATCAAGTTCGGACTGATCCCCGAGTTCATCGGGCGGTTGCCGGTGATGGCCACGCTGGACCCGCTGACCAAGGAAGATCTGATCCACGTGTTGATGGAGCCGAAGAACTCGCTGGTGAAGCAATACCAGCGGCTCTTCTCCCTGGACGGAAACGTAGACCTCGTGTTCACGCCGGACGCCCTGGACGCCATCGCCACCGAGGCGATCAAGCGCGGCACCGGCGCCCGGGCGCTCCGCTCCATCATCGAAGAAGTGATGCAGGACATGATGTTCGAAGTCCCCTCCCGCCGGGACGTGCGGCGGGTGGTGGTGAACGCGGACACCATCGTGCACAAAGCACAGCCGGTCATCGAGACCATAAACCAGCTCAGGAACGCCAGTTAGAGCAAGGGCGTTCAGGTGTTCGGGTGTTCAGGTGTTGGGAGAGCGGTGGGGTGCTGGTGGACGACTAGAGCGCGGGAACCACGAAGTGTTCCGGCGAACCTACCTAATGTGAGCGAGAGGTAGGCGTTCGTAGCGCACTTCTCCGCCGGGGCGGAACGTCTCTGACTGGTGTCGTTTGCCCCGTCTCCGATCTCGAACTGCGATAACGTAAGACGTTGCCATCCCGAACACCTGAACACCTGAACACCCGAACGCCCCGTTCCGTTGCTCCGGAGAGATCCTTTGTCCGAACTGAACGACGACAGCTTCCTATCTCAAGAGACGACGATCCCTGAGATCCTGCCCCTCTTGCCGATCCGGGAGCCGGTCTACTTCCCGCATAACATCTTTCCCCTCTTCGTCGGGCGGGACAAATCGCTGCGAGCCCTCGAGGAGGCGCGGGCCCAGGACCGCTACATCCTGCTGGTGGCCCAGAAGCAGATGGCGGTGGACGACCCGACTCCGGACGACATCTACGAGGTGGGCACCGTAGCGGAAGTGATGCAGGTGCTGAACCTGCCGGACGGCACCGTGCGCGTGATGCTGGAAGGCCAGGCGCGGGTCCGGATCAAGGAGTACCTCCAGGTCGAGCCGTTCTTCCGGGTGCAGGCGGAAGTGCTGCAGGAAGTGGAAGAGCGCACGGCGGAAGTCGAAGCGCTGATGCGCAGCGTGATCGCCCTCTTCCAGCAGGTGGTGGAGCTCGGCAAGGAGATCCCGCCGGAAGCGCTGGTCCAGGTGGTCAACATCGACGAGCCCGGCCGCCTCGCGGACACGATCATCCCCTACCTGCACCTGCGCCCCAAGGTCCAGCGCCTGCAGGAACTCCTCGAGACCACCTCCGTCCGGGACCGCCTGGAGAAGCTGAACCTCATCCTGAAGAAGGAGATCGAGGTTCTGGAGATCCAGCGGAACATCCGGAACAAGGTCGAGAAGGAGATGGGCGACACGCAGCGGGAGTTCATCCTCCGCGAGCAGCTCAAGGCGATCCAGCAGGAGCTGGGCGAGCGCGACGAGCGCGGCTCCGAGATCGACGAGTACCGCGAGAAGATCGCCAAGGCGAAGATGCCCACCGAGGTGGAGGAGCGCGCCAACAAGGAGCTGGACCGGTTGGAGAAGATGCCGTTCCAGGCGCCGGAAGGCGTGGTGGTGCGCACTTACCTGGACTGGCTGACCGCGCTGCCGTGGTCCGAAGCCTCCGAAGAGACCCTGGACATCCGCACGGCCGAGGAAACGCTGGACGCGGATCACTACGGCCTGGCCAAGGTGAAGGAGCGGATCCTGGAGTTCCTGGCGGTGCGCAAGCTCGCCAAGGAGATGCGCGGGCCGATCCTCTGCTTCGCGGGACCTCCCGGAGTCGGCAAGACCTCGATCGGCAAGAGTATCGCCAAGGCGCTTGGCCGCAAGTTCATCCGTATCTCCCTGGGCGGCGTGCGGGACGAGGCGGAGATCCGCGGCCACCGGCGCACCTACATCGGCGCGCTCCCCGGCCGCATCGTGCAGGGCCTGAAGACCACCGGCACCAACAACCCGGTCTTCATGCTGGACGAGATCGACAAGCTCGGGATGGACTTCCGCGGCGACCCCTCCTCCGCCTTGCTGGAAGCGCTGGATCCGGAGCAGAACAACGCCTTCAGCGACCATTACCTGGAGGTGCCGATCGATCTCTCCAACGTGATGTTCATCACCACGGCGAACCTCCTCGACCCGATTCCGCCGGCCCTCAAGGACCGCATGGAAGTGATCGGGTTCCCGGGCTACATCGAGGACGAGAAGCTGGCCATCGCCAAGGGCTTCCTGGTCCCCAAGCAGCTCAAGGAGAACGGCATCACCGACGAGCACCTGTCGTTCTCGGACGACGCGCTGCTGCTGGTGATCCGCGAGTACACCCGCGAGGCCGGCGTCCGCAACCTGGAGCGCGAGATCGCCACGGTCTGCCGCAAGGTGGCCAAGGACGTGGCCAGCGACATCACGGACAAGATCACCGTGGACCGGGACGACGTGAAGAAGTTCCTGGGCCCGCGCCGCTTCCACTTCGGTCGCGGCGAAGAGCGCGATGAGATCGGCGCCGCCACCGGCCTGGTCTACACGGAGTTCGGTGGAGACGTCGTCTCCATCGAGGCGGCGCTCATGAAGTACCACGAGCTGAAGATCACGCTCACCGGGCAGCTCGGCGACGTGATGAAGGAAAGCGCGATGGCGGCCGTGTCGTACGTCCGCAGCCGTGCCCGCGCGCTCGACTTCGACGACGACTTCTTCGACCATATGGAGATCCACGTCCACGTGCCGGCCGGCGCCGTGCCGAAGGACGGCCCCAGCGCGGGGATCACCCTGGCCACCGCCCTGGCTAGCGCCGTGACCAAGCGCCCGATCCGCAAGGACGTGGCGATGACCGGCGAGATCACCCTTCGCGGCCGCGTGCTGCCGGTGGGCGGGGTGAAGGAGAAGGTCCTGGCCGCGCATCGCGCGGGGATGAAGACCGTGATCCTGCCCAAGGAGAACGAGCGCGACATCGAGGAGATCCCGCAGAACGTGCGCGACGACCTCCAGTTCCACCTGGTGGACCACATGGACCAGGTAATCGGCCTGGCCCTGCTGGAAGGCCCCCGTCCCAGCCCCGCCTACGCGGCGGCCAGCGGAGCCCCCGCCTAACGAGGGCGCTTATCATGGCATTGGCGGTGCCTCCCGGGTTTCAGCCAGGCGACAACCACCCTCCCTTGCGGTGGATGGTGGATGAGTTCGCGCGCATGAGCGCTCGAGGCGGCTTGCCGGAAGGACGCCGCTTCGAGCTGCTAGGCGGGGAGATCATCGAAAAGTTGCCGCATGGCCCTCGTCATGACACCCGGGTAGACCGGATCGCTGCGTGCCTCAGCCGGCTTGCCTGGCCGGAGCCGTTTCACTGCCGGCAGGAGAAAACGGTCCGCCTGAGTGCCTACAACGACCCGCAGCCGGATGCAAGCGTCATCCGGGGTCGCAGCGAGGACTACGAGGATCGCTACCC
>JAJFMS010000243.1 GCA_020696885.1 Armatimonadota bacterium
ATCCTGCGCAAGGGGAACTCCGAGATAGGCCCCCACGCCCCCCGCTTCGGGGTGCCCGCTGGACCGGCAATCCGAGATCGCGAGCACCGAAGCCTCACGGGCCACCCGCTCGCAGATTGATCCACAGGCCGGCTCCGCGCCTTCGTCGCCAGCGCCGGAGAGGCCGTAGCTGCTTACGATCACCTGGCGGCCCTGCTCTTCCCAGGAGATGACGGCCGCCGGCACCGCGAGAAAGCGGGCCGCCAGGCGCGTCAGACGGTCGAGCGCTTCTCCGGTGATCTCCGGTGATGGGACCGGTGCGACTGCGGGGTAGGAGAGTTCGGAGTGGGGGCTGGCGATCATGAGTAGACCTGCTCGCGGTGGCGCTGTCCCCGGTGAGCGGGTGGGACGAACGATGCCGCGAGACGGCGCACGTCAACAATGCGCCTCGTTGATTGTCGGTCGCGCCTCGGTCTCACCTCGTGGTGGAGCGGGCTGGAACGGGCAGCTACGACGAGGGTGCCTACCGCTGCTCGACTACCAGCTCCTGATCGATCGCCGGCACCGGCACTTCTTGCTGCGTGCCATCCGGCCAGCGGACCGTAAGCGGCCCCGCGGCGGTGGCAGCGCCCAGCCCGAAGTGAAGCCGCGGATCGTTGGCGGAAGCGTAGCTGTAGGCGGTGTGGAGGTGGCGTGTCATCGATTTCCCGCCTACCTGGAGCTGCACGAGCGTGCCTTCCGGGGAGGTGTCCGGGCCCTTGCCCCGTAGACTCACGCGCAGCCAGTGGCGCCCCAGTTTCTCCGCCTGGTTGAACAGCACGCTCGGCGGGCCGTCCAGGTTGTTGACCACTACGTCCACGTCGCCGTCGTTGTCCAGGTCGCCGAACGCCGCGCCACGGCCTGCCGCAGGTGCCTGGAGCGCTGGGCCACCTCGGCCGCCGGTATCGGTGAAGCGGCCCTGGCCATCGTTCTCGAAGAGCTGCCGTGGTTGAAGGTAGCGGTGGTTAGCGTTCAACCGCTCCGCGAGGGTGTTCACGTGGCCGTTTGACTGGAAGAGATCCAGGTCTCCATCCAGGTCGAAGTCAAGGAAGCCCACGCCCCAGGTCACCACCGGCGCCGTGGCTTCCGCCAGCCCGGATTTTCGCGTCGTGAGCGTGAACAGACCGCTGCCGTCGTTGTGGAAGAGGAGGCTGGAGCGGTCTTGCATCACCCCGACGAACAGGTCGAGCTTTCCGTCGCCATCGTAGTCTCCGGCGTCGCAACCCATGTTTGCTTCCGCCACGCCCAGCTCTCCGTAGCCCACCCCCGCCAGGGCGGCCGCGGATTGGAACCGGCCCTTCCCCTGGTTGAGGAAGAGGGCGTTGGCACTGGTGTCGTTGGTGACGAACAGGTCCGGGCGCTGGTCTTCGTTGAGGTCGGCGACCAGCGGGGTCATTCCCCGCCCTTCGTCCACCATTCCGGCCGGCACGGTGCGCTCCACGAAGCGGCGCCCATCGTCGTTGTGGAAGAAGACCCCGGCCTGCGCGGCGTACGATTGCGGATCGCAGGAGACGGGCACGTTATTGGTGCTGCAGAGCATCCGGCTTTGGGGCGTCAACCGGATGTAGCGCGCCACGTAGAGATCTGGGCGGCGGTCGCCGTCAAGATCCGCGAAGACGGCCCCGATGCTGCACCCGGTGGCCTCCACCCCCAGCCGCCTGGTAACGTCCTCGAAGGTGCCGTCACCGCGGTTGCGGTAGAGCTGGTTGCTGCCGTTGTTGCACAGGTACAAGTCCGGCCGGCCGTCGCCATCGAAATCGCCCACCGTGCAGCCCATGCCGTAACCGCGCCCGCGCACTCCCGCACGTTGGGTAACGTCCTCGAAGGTGCCGTCACCGAGATTGCGGTAGAGCCGGTTCCCTCCGCCCGCGTCCGGAGTATGCTCTCCCTGCACCAGGTAGACGTCCAGCTTCCCGTCCTGGTCGTAGTCGAGCAGCCCGACGCCGCCGGTAGACGTCTGGACGATGTCCACCACTTCCTTCGCCCCGGTGCGCTGTAGGAAGTCGATGCCCGCGGCCGTGGCGCGCTCCACGAATGGCGCCGGGGCCGCCGGGGCGCCGCCGGGGCTGGTTGGAGGCGCAGCGGTGCGGCAGCCCATGGTCAGCGCCGCCGGCAGCAGCAGGAGCAGTCTTCGGCTGAATCGCGGAGCAGCGGTGCGAAAAGGGCTGGACATGGTTACCGGAGGCGAAGAGCGCCGGAGGGCCGGGCTCCATCATTATGCGAGGCATAAGGGCCCAGGAACCGGTCAGGGTCCGGGGGAAGGCGCTTTCGAGGACGAGTGCTGCTTTCGCTGACGCTCCCGGACGAGCTGGTCGTGGCGTGCGAACGCCTTCTGCGCCGCGGCGAGATCCTTCTTATCCCGGTAGGTCATCGCCAGGGCGTACTGGGCGCGCTCGTTGCGCGGGTTCACCTTCAGGACCTTCTGAAACGCCTGGATCGCGCCGGGGAGCTCCTTCTTCCGCTGCAGCACCAGCCCCTGTGCAAACCAGGAAGGCGGCGCCTCGGGGCGGCCGGCCTCGGTCAGGAGCTGCTCCGCTCGCGCGAAGCTGGCGTCGTCCGCCGGGCCTGCCGCCAGGGCCAGCGCGTAACAGCTCAACAACTGCGGCGTCCGCAGCCCCAGGCCGTATGCCTTCTCGAAGTGGGGCACGGCCTCTTTGTAATGGTCGAAATCGAGCTCCACGGTGCCCAGCTCGAAGTAGGCCTCCCCGAGGTCCGGATCGAGCGTGATCGCCTTCCGGAACGAGGTTTCCGCGTTGCTGTCGCTGTGCAGCGCGCGCTGCACGCGGCCCGCCAGCAGCCACAGCTCGCCGTTCTTCGGATCGATCTTGAGCGCTTCTTCCAACTGGCGGAGGGCATCCTTCGGCCGGCGCTGCTCCAGCTCGAACCGGGCCAGGCTCAACCGCGGCGCGAGCTGCTTCGGGGCGACCTTTACGGCGGTCAGGAAGTGACCTCGTGCTTTGTCCGGCTGTCCGACCTGCGTGTAGATCACCCCCAGCAGATTGTGCGCCTGCGGCAGGCTCGGATCGGCTTTGCGGGCGCTCAAGGCCAGCTCCCCCGCCTGGAGCACGTCGCCCGCCCGGAGCCGGAGCTCTCCCAACTGGACCCGCTCTTCCGGCGTGGCCGTGTCCTGATTTACCTTCAACTGGAGCAGGGTCGCGGGGTCCGCAGCGACTGCTGCCGGCGCAGGCGGTGGAGGCGCTGTGGGCCGGTTCCGGGTGGAACACCCCCCCGACGCCAGGGACGCCAGCGCTCCAAGCAGCAGTAAGGTCTTTCGCGGCACCAATCCCACTCCGTGTTTGACAAAGGATGAAGGCGGAAGGATGAAGGGCAGCCGTACCGGTCGGCGGTAGGAAGCGGCCAGGCGGTGTGCTAAACAGGGCGAGGTTGCTCCCCTTCATCTTTCCCCCTTCATCCCTCATCCTTCCCTTGTTACGTCATCTACACCGGTGTCGTTCAGGAATTTCTCCCGGAGCAGATCAGCCCTGGACCGGCAGCCGCACTCGAAAGGTGCTCCCGCGCCCGGGGCCGTCGCTGGTGGCGTCCACCTGTCCCTCGTGCAGCAGGACCAGGCTCCGTACGATCGACAGCCCGAGCCCGAGTCCTCCCTCCTGGCGGGCCAGCGCCCGTGGGCCCTGTTCGAACACTTCGAACACCCGCGCCAGCAGCTCGGGCGTGAGCCCGGCGCCGTTGTCGATCACTCGAAGCTCCACCCATTCGTGGTCGCGCCGTGCTTCGACCCGGATCTCACCGCCCGGCGGCGTATATCGCGCGGCATTGGTGAGGAGGTTGGTCACCACCTGGGTGAGGCGGAGGAGGTCGCCATCGACGGTGAGACCGCTTTCCGGCACCTCCACCGTGAGGTGATGCTGGAACTGGTCGATGAGCGGAGCGGCCGTCTCCACGGCGCGAGCCACCACCACGGCCAGCTCCACCGGCGCGCGCCGCAGCTCGATCTTCCCCCGCGTGATCCGGGAGACGTCCAGCAGGTCTTCCACCAACGCGCCCAGGTGCCTCGCCTGGCGGTTGATGATCTCCCACTCGCGAGTGTCGGACTGGCCGCGCCGGCGCATCAGCTCCAGCGCGGTAACGATTGGCGACAGCGGATTGCGAAGCTCATGGCCGAGCATCGCCAGGAACTCATCCTTGGAGCGGTTGGCTCGCTCGGCCTCCCCACGCGCCGCTTCGGCGCGGGCCAGCAGCTCATCCCGCTCGCGCTCCCGGGTGAGCAGGAGCTCCGCCGAGCGAGACAGCGCCTCCCGGAGCTGGTCGACCTCCCGCACCGAGGAAGGAGGCATCTCCGGAGTGCCGCCGTGGGCCAGCGCGCTAGCGGCCGCCGCGGCCGAGCTGATGCCGCGCGATACCTGCCGGGAGAGCCGGTAGGCGCCGGCCCCACTAAGCAGCAGTAACAGGGCGCCGGCGCCCAGCATCGTGAGCACGGAGTCGCGCACCGGACCGTCTACCGCCTCCACGGGCGTGGTCACCACCGCGGTCCAGTCCGCCAGCGGCGTGCGGTAAAACGCCGCGTAAACGGTTACGCCATCGATCGCCTGGTTCCGGAACACCCCGTCACGCTGCTCGCGGATGCGCTTCAGGAACGCGGGCGTACCCAACCGCCCGACGAACCGCTCCGGCTCGCGAGTCCGAGCTACCACCACCCCATGCTGATCGGTGATGGTCCGGGTCCACTCTTCCTGCGGCGGAAGCTGCCGGGCTACCACGTCCGCGAGCGCCTGCGGAGGGATGGCCGCGGTTAGCACGTAGCGGATCTGTCCGTCCCGGCGCACCGGTACCCGCACCGGAAACGCCCAGCGCCCGCCCTTCTTGCCGCGAGCCAGCCGGCCCACGCTGGGACGTCCGGTCCGGAGCACGGCCTGCAAGCTTTCCGGGTCCGCCACACTCCGCGGTAAGGGCGTGCCCCACGGCCGCGTGCTGGCCACAAGCTGGCGTCCATCGGGAGCTACCAGCAGGACGGAGAGCCAGGAAGGCTGGGAGCGATGCGTTCTCCGGGAAGCGGCCCAGAAGCGCTTCAGGTCACCCGTGTCGAGGCTCTCGTCTTGCGCCAGCGCCTCCAGGATGCGGATTGTGCTCGAGATCTCCCGATCCACCGCTTCCGCCATCAGGCGCGCCGAATAGGTGAGGCGGCGGTGCGAAGCCTCTTGCTGTTGGGTGGCCACGCGCACCACTACCATGGTAGAGAACGCGGCCACCGGCAGCAACGCCCCCACCACCAGGAACACCAGGTGCCAGCGCAGCGGCAGTTTGCGAAGGAGCGGGAAGGGAAAGAGCTTCATGCGCAGCCAGAGAGGCCATTCCAGTGGGACAGGGCACCAGATGTATCAGGGAAGCTGCGACCACTCCGCAAGCTCTTCACCATTATCGGACGATCCGGGGAATGGGTGTTGGGTGTTGGGCCTTGGGTGTTGGGGAGCGAGAAAGAGAAAGTTTCTGGGCGCCGACCGGCGCGGCCGCGTTCTCATCCCACCTGAACACCTGAACACCCCCGCCTGAACACCCCCGCCTCCGGCGGCTGTTCGTGTCCCACGACACCCGACACCCAACACCCAAGGCCCAACACCCAACGTGTAACCCCCGTCTCCCCGCCCTCATCTAACCGGCAGTTCCGCCTGGAACGCTCGTCTATGCGCTGGTGAGCCCGTTAGTCCGTGGGCTTGTGGCGCAACCTGGAGGGTGCCCGATGTCTCGATCTCGATCCGCCGCCCGCGGCGCGGCAGCGCTCACACTGTTCGGCGGTCTGCTACTGGCTCTGCCGCGACCTCCGGCCCTCGCCCAGGGGAAGCAGGGCGCGGCGGCGAAGCGCGCGGCGCCGGTGGTGGCCCCGGGCGACCTGGCCATCCTGGATGCGGGCGGCGCCGTGGTCGGCCAATGCCCGCTGAAGCACACCACGGTGAATGCGGAGGTCTCCGGGTTCGTTTCCCGGGTAACCGTGAAGCAGGAGTTCACCAACCCGAGCAAGACCCCGATCGAAGCGGTCTATACCTTCCCGCTGCCGGCGGACGCCGCGGTGGACGACATGAAGATGACCCTTGGTGATCGCACCATCGAGGGGA
>JAJFMS010001184.1 GCA_020696885.1 Armatimonadota bacterium
CCCACGCCGGCCTGGAGCACGTTGCCCAGGATCACCTCGTCGACTTCGGCGGGGTCCACGCCGGCGCGGGCCAGGGCCTCGCGCACGGCGACGGCGCCGAGCTCCGGCGCGGTGAGGGCGCTGAGGCTGCCGAGAAGATTGCCGATGGGTGTTCGGCATGCGGAAACGATGACGCTGCTCATGGGGTTATCTTACTCTCCGCCGCGCAGCTCGGACAGCCAGAAGAGCATGACCGCCGGGTCTTCCAGGTAACCCACCAGGGTTTGCGCAAACCGCGCGCCGATGAGGCCGTCGATGTACCGGTGGTCCAGTGTGAGCGATAGGTTCGCCACGCTCCGCGGCACGACGTTGCCGTCCCGGACCACCGCGCGGGAAGCGATGCGGTGGACGCCGAGCACGGCCACCTGCGGCGTGTTCAGCATCGGCGTGCCCATTACGCCGCCCAGGATCCCCAGGCTGGTGACGGAGAACGTGCCGCCGGTCACCTCTTCGCGGGCCAGCTTGCCGCCCCGGGCTGCGTGGGAGAGGCGATCGATCTCGCGGGCCAGGTCCAGCAGGTTCCGCTTCTCCACGCGCTGGATCACCGGCACCACCAGGCCCTCGTCCGTATGGACCGCCACGCCGAGGTGCTGCTCGTCGTGGATGAGGAGGTCGCCGGTCTCGGGGTCCACCGTGGCGTTGAGCACCGGGTGCTCGCGGAGGGCCATGCTCACCGCGGCCAGGATGAACGGCAAGTAGGTGATGGACACCCCCGCCTTCTCAGCCATCGGCCGCACCCGCTCCCTCAGGCGGACCAGCTCCGTGAAGTCGGCCTCCTCCACGAAGGTGTACGGCGCCGTGTTGCGATGCGAGGAGAGCAGGTGCTCCGCGATGACGCGCCGCATCCCTCGCAGCGGGATGCGCTTGGTGCCTCCGACCGAAGGGACCGGCTCCGGGGCCTCGCCGGACTGGACGTCAGCGGCGCTGACACGGCCTCCCGGCCCGGTGCCGCGGATCGTTTCCAGGTCTACGCCCAGCTCACGCGCCAGGCGGCGGACGGCGGGGACGGCGAGCGGGGCGGAAGGGACGGGCGCGACCGACGGGACCGAAGGGACGGCGGGGATGGGAGGCGCGGCAGGGGTGACCGGGGCGGCGGGGGCCGCGGCGACTTCCGCGCCGGCGGAGCCGATCACGATGAGCACCGTGCCGACCGGAACCACCTCGCCGACGGCGGCGCCGAGGCGGAGCACGGTGCCGGCCACCGGCGAGGGGAGGTCGGTGGTCACCTTGTCCGTCATGACCTCGACCACCGGCTGGTCGCGCTCCACTTCGTCGCCGACCTGCACGAGCCAGCGGACGACCTCCCCCTCGTGTACCCCCTCGCCCAGATCGGGTAGCTTGAACTCGAATGACATAGATGACCCGGATGATTCCCAAAGCGTGCCCAGACCGGATGCCCGGCGCTGCGTTCTCCCGTTCGACGTCCGGGCGCGCGTTCCTGGGTAGCGGCTAATTTTAGCCGCATTGCGGGGGGTGTTGGGTGTTCAGGTGTTCAGGTGTTCAGGTGTTCAGGTGTTCAGAAAGCAAGCGGGGCGTGGGGCGGTGTGGGAAGGGTCGCGGGCGTGGAGGTCTTGGCGCGTCGGTGGGCAGGGTGGTCGCTAGTCCGAGGGGCGGGTACCGGCCCGCTGGGTCGCGGGACTCCTACGGCTGGCGGGGGCGGCCTCCGCGGGGCGATGGGGTTGCGCTCCTTCCGGCTCGGTCGTCAGAGCACGAAGAGGGGCTGGGGCATCGAGAGCTCCGGGTGCGCGTGGCCTTCGCGGCAGACGTCGCAGAACCAGCGCTGGCAGTAGGTGCAGCGCACGGTGGAGCGCGGCGTGGGGTGGCGGGCGCACTTGCCGGACTGGCAGGCGCGCCGCCGGAGCACGCGCCGGCGAAGCTCCCCGGCTGACTCTCCGGAGTGGGCTTCGAACAGCTCCACCAGCTCTGCCTGCACGTCGGAGGGCCGGGCGTGCTCCGCCCAATCAGCAGCGGCGCGGTTGTAGTTGGGGTAGAACTTGCTGAGCCGATCTTCCAGCTCTTCCAGTTGCTCGTTCTCGCTGGCAGCGAAGGCGATGAATTCGGGGGCGCGGCGCAGGCAGCGGAAGGCGTCCCGCTCGATGAGCTGCTGGGCCACGCTCTCCGCCAGGTATTCGAACCGCAGCCAGGCGAACTCCACGGCTTCCGCGTCCGTTTCGTTGTCGGTGACGTTTTCCCGGATCGCGGTGAGGATCGGCAGCGCGCGAGCCCAGGCGCCGGCGGGGTCCACCACCGGGAGGCGGCGGTGGCGCCAGTGCCCCGGGTTCAGCTCCAGCGCGCGGTAGCACACCGTGTCGGGCGTTTCGTCCCGCTGGGCAGCCGCGGCGGCTTCCACGTCTGCGCGGGTGCCGTAGGAGAAGCTCACGGAGGCGTCGGAGGGGTCGAACTCCAGGGCGAACGCGTAGAACGCCACGTCCGGATAGGCCTCGGCGGCGGCGCGCACTTCCGCTTCCGCGGCTTTCACCAGCAGCTCCTCCAGCCAGAGCCAGTTGATCAGCTTCATCGTCGGCTCCCCGCCGCTCTCGACAAATGAGAAC
>JAJFMS010000244.1 GCA_020696885.1 Armatimonadota bacterium
ATGCGCAACTACGAAGGGTTCATCAACAAGCCAGGACGTCGCGGCCGCAACGGGTAGCGAAGATCAGACTGCTGGAGCTTATCCCGTAGTCCGACCGACTCTGGGAGGGGATGGATGTCCACGCGATGTCCTTCCCCTCCATTACTATTTGTATCAACCGTTTTTAACGAGACGTATCCACGGCCCAGGGCACGTACCCGTGCCGCTAGTGGAGAACGAGCAACCGCATGAGGCTAGTGCTGCTTGGCCCGCCCGGCGCCGGTAAGGGCACGCAGGGACAGTATTTGACCGAGCGCCTTGGTATCCCCAAGATCTCGACCGGCGACATGCTCCGCGACGCTGCGGAGGCTGGTACCGACATCGGTATCGAAGCAAAAACCTATACCGATCGGGGACGGCTGGTGCCGGACGAGCTGATCCTCGGCCTCGTCAAAGAGTGCCTGGCGCGGCCCGACGTAGCGTCCTGCTATCTGCTGGACGGCTTTCCGCGCACCGTCGGACAGGCGGAAGCACTAGAAAGCTGGCTCCGCGAGCAAGGAGAGCGGCTCGATGCGGTCGTCGACCTCGAGGTGGACGATCAGATCATCGTGGACCGCATCTCCAATCGCCGAGTATGCTCCAACTGCCGCGAGACGTATCACCTTGCCAGCCGGGCTCCGTCCAAACCGGACGTCTGCGACGCGTGCGGGCATCGGCTCACGCTGCGGGATGACGACCGCGCGGAGGTGGTGCGGGAGCGGCTGCGTCTCTACCACGAGCGCACCGAGCCGGTAACCGCGTTCTACCGCAGTCTGGGCCTCCTGATTCCGGTGGACGGGGATCGGCCGGTGGACCAGGTCACCGAATCAATCATCCAGGCGATCGAAGCCCGGGGTGGTGGTCGGTAGCGCGAGTATGGGTCGCATCACCTACAAGAATCAGCGCGATCTCGAGAAGATGCGCGAAGCCGGGCGTGTGGTCTCCATCGTGCTCGCGGCGCTGCGGGACGTGGCCAAGGCAGGCGTCAGCACCCACGAGCTGGACAGGATCGCGCTGGAGTTGATCCGAGACCACGGCGGAACGCCGTCCTTCCTCAACTATCGGGTGGGAAAGCGGGTCTACCGCCACAGCATCTGTGCCTCCCTCAACGCCGAGGTAGTGCACGGGATCCCCCGCGCGGACCGCGTCTTACAAGAGGGGGACCTGATCAAGTTGGACGTAGGTGTGCGGCTGAAAGGCTTCCACGCGGATAGCGCGATCACCGTTCCGGTGGGCGAGATCAGCGAAGAGCATCAGCGGCTGCTGGCGGTAACGAGAGAGAGCCTCTGGGCCGGGATCCGGGCAATCAGCCACCGGGGCCGGCTTCAGGACATCTCCCGCGCCATCCAGCAGCACGTGGAGCAGCACGGGTTCACCATCGTGCGCGAGATGGTGGGACACGGGGTGGGGAAGAACCTCCACGAGGAGCCGCAGATTCCCAACTATGCGGACCCGAAGCATCCCAATCCGGTGCTGTTGGAAGGGATGACGCTGGCCATCGAGCCGATGGTCAACGTCGGAGCGGCCGAGATCGAAGTACTGCCGGACGAGTGGACGGTGATCACGCTGGACCGCAAGGCCAGCGCTCACTTCGAGCACACGGTGGCGGTAACACGTGGCGGTGCGGACGTGCTGACCCTGGGTCCGCACGACGCGGGCCCGTAGGCAGGAGGGCTGCACGGCTGGTGGCTGTTGGGCTGTCCGGCAGCTATTCCAGGCCGTAAGGCGGGGCTTGCTTTGCGGCTCAACAGGCGGCAAGCGTATTTCGTCCTTGCCCTACGGTGGAAGTTTTGCTATTCTATGCGGGTTGTCACCTCCCCGGTCGAGGCGTCTGCCAGATGAGTGGCACCGGGTGCGCCGTGAAGGCGTACTGCCGGAGCACCCCACCCGGGAAGGGAGGATTTGATGAAGGTTCGACCATCGGTGAAGAAGATGTGCGACGACTGTAAAGTCATTCGTCGCGAAGGCGTAGTGCGGGTCATCTGCAAGAAGAACCCGAAGCACAAGCAGCGCCAGGGATAATGTCGGACGTTGCGAGTTCCGTATTCTGGGTTCCGTGCCGTGAAGGTATGCGAAAGCAGCGAACAACCCGAACTCTGAACTCGGAACCCAACTAAGGAGTAGCCACAGTGGCACGCATCGCCGGCGTCGATCTCCCCCGGGACAAGCGGGTAGAGACTGCGCTGACCTACATTTACGGGGTGGGACCTACCACCAGCAAAGAGATTCTGAGCAAAACCGGCGTCAGCCCGGACATTCGCGTTCGCGAACTGTCTGAAGGTGACGTCGCCAAGCTCCGCGAGGTTCTGGAGCGCGAGTACCGCGTCGAAGGAGACCTCCGCCGCCAGATCAGCATGAACATCCGGCGCCTGTCGGAGATCGGCTGCTACCGTGGGATCCGCCATCGCCGCGGACTTCCCGTGCGAGGTCAGCGGACGAAGACCAACGCCCGTATGCGGAAGGGTCCGCGACGGACGGTGGGCGTGCGTCGGAAGAAGGGGAAGTAAGCCGTGGCTAAAAAATCCACTACTCGCCAGCGCCAGAAGGAAAAGCGGCAGGTGCTCCAGGGCGTGGCCCACATCCAGTCCACGTTCAACAACACCATCGTCAGCATCGCGGATCAGAAGGGCGAAGTGCTCTCCTGGGCTTCCGCGGGCTCGGTGGGGTTCAAGGGCACCAAGAAGGGCACTCCTTTTGCCGCTCAGATGGCTGCTGAGAACGCTGCGCGCAAGGCGCAGGAGCACGGCCTGAAGCGCGTCGAGGTGATGGTCAAGGGGCCGGGCAGCGGTCGTGAGACCGCCATCCGCGCGCTTTCCAACGTGGGCATCGAAGTGTCGCTGATCAAGGACGTGACGCCGATCCCCCACAACGGCTGCCGCGCGCCGAAGCGCCGGCGGGTCTAGTGTGTGATCCGTAGTGTGCAGCACGCGTCCTCTGGTCGCGTTGCTGGCATTACGCAGTACGAGTTCGCAGGTAGAGCGGTCTGGTCGCCAGCGGTAGCCCATCGGGGCTTTCTCTGCCAGGGTGCAATGGGGTATTCCTACCACCCACCGCGGCAGCGATCTTGGCCACATTCTCGGGGAGTGATCCCCGGAGGTTGTTGACGAATGGCAGTTTACAGCGGTCCGGTCTGTCGCCTTTGCCGGCGAGACGGAGTGAAGCTGTTCCTGAAGGGCGAGCGCTGCTACACCAGCAAGTGTGCCATCGAGCGCCGCAAGTATGCACCGGGCCAGCACGGCCAGCGCCAGCGCAAGCTCGCCGACTACGGCGTGCAGCTCCGAGAGAAGCAGAAGCTGAAGCGGATTTATCGGGTGCTGGAGCGCCAGTTCCGCAGCTACTTCAAGGAAGCGGTCCGTCGTAAGGGCGTCACCGGCGAGATCCTCCTGCAACTCCTGGAGCTCCGCTTCGATAACGTGGTCTACCGGCTGGGCTTCGGGCTCTCCCGGCGCCAGGCGCGGCAGTTGGTGAACCACGGCCACTTCCTGATTAACGGGAAGAAGGTCAATATCCCCAGCTACCAGATGCGGCCGGGTGACACCATCGCGGTGGCCGAGAACAGCAAGAAAGCGGGCGCGATCCTCGAAGCGATCGCCTCGACCGGTGGACGGCGCACCCCCGAGTGGTTGACGGTGGATGTCAACGCGATGGGCGGTCAGGTGCTTGCCGTGCCGACCCGTACCCAGATCGATACGCAGGTTAACGAGCCGCTCATCGTCGAGTTCTACTCCCGATAATCGAGCTTCGGACCCGCACACGAGCATTGCCGGAGCGGCTGGGCGCGGTTGTTATTGGCGCCCGCCGCCACCGGTAGGATCAGATTTCAACAGCACGATACGAATCGCGGGTCCCAACGTCGGACGAATGTTGGGACCCGGTGTGCTGTGTCTGGCTCGTCCGGAAGTGAGGAGCACAGCAATATGGAAACCCAGGGTCCCCGCATCGAGACACTGGAGCATTCGGATACATACGGGAAGTTCGTGGTAGAGCCGCTGGAGCGGGGTTATGGCGTCACGCTCGCCAACCCGATCCGGCGCGTGCTCCTGTCGTCGCTGCGCGGCGCCACGATCACCTCCCTGCGGATCGACGGCGTCCTACACGAGTTCGCCACGATCCCCGGCCTCCGCGAAGACACCACCGAGCTCATCCTCAACATCAAGAGCCTGGCGGTGAAGGTGGCCGACGACGGTTTGGGCGAGGAGACCGAAGTTCGGGTCCTGCGGATCGACAAGCGCGGCGAAGGTGAGGTCACCGGCGCCGACATCGAGTGCCCGTCGGACGTGGAGATCGTCAACCCCGAGATCCACATCGCCACCCTGGCGGACGAGAACGCGTCCCTCTCGATGGAGATGACCGTGGAAGTCGGCCGCGGCTACCTCCTGCCGGAAAAGCAGGATCGGTACAAGGGTCAGATCGGCGTGATCCCGATCGGGGCGGCGTTCTCGCCGGTCCGCAAGGCGAATTTCGCGATCGAGGCCACCCGTGTGGGCAGCCGTTCCGACTACGAGCGGCTCATCCTGGAGATCGAGACGAACGGGGCGCTCGCCCCGGGCGAGGCGCTGAGCGAAGCGGCGCAGGTGTTGAACCAGTTCATCCATCTGTTCTTCGACGTCAGCTCCGAGCGTGTGGCGCGACCGCTGGAAGAGCTGGCCACCCAGGTGGCGCGGCCGACCGGCCCCGGCGCCCCGGACGTGCGGATCGAGGAGCTCGACTTCTCCGTGCGCACCTACAACTGCCTGAAGAAGGCGAACATCCAGACCGTAGCGGACCTGGTGAAGGCTTCCGAAGAGGAGCTGATGAACATCCGGAACTTCGGCCGCAAGTCTCTGGTGGAAGTTCAGGACAAGCTGGCCCAGTTCGGGTACACGCTGGTCGGCGGCGGCCGCAGCATCGGCGCCGGCGATGAGGACGAGGATTAGGTTAAGAGATGCGGCATCGCGTTCAAGGACGGAAGCTGGGTTTGCCGTCGGACCAGAGAATGGCCCTGTTGAAGGGTCTGGTGCGGCAGCTCCTGGCGCATAATTCGATCGTAACCACGGAGACCCGCGCGAAGGAAGTGCGCCGGCTCGCCGAGCGGCTTATCACCCTCGGACGGGAAGACACGCTCGCCAATCGCCGGTTGAGCATGAAGTACCTCTCGACGCACACCCCGGTGCGCCGCGTTCGCAAGCCCGAAGGCTACAACGCGCTGCATCCGAACGACAAGGCGCGAGTCACCGAGAAGCTGAAGAACAAGAAGCCAGAGCGCACGGGCGTGAGCACCAGCGACTTCGTGAATCGGCTCTTCGTGGACATCTCGCCGCGGTTCAAGGATCGTCCGGGCGGTTACACTCGGATGTTCAAGCTCGGGTTCCGTCGGGGGGATGCGGCTCCGCTGGTGAAGCTGGAGCTGGCGCTCGAGGATTAGGATTGCGGCGGCTGCGGCTGACGTTGGAGTACGACGGAACAGGGTTCCGCGGATTTCAACGTCAGCCGGGGCAGGTCACGGTGCAGGGGGAGCTGGAACGACGGCTATCCCTGATCTGCGGCCATCCGGTGGAACTCACCGGCGCGGGGCGGACTGACGCCGGCGTTCACGCGTTGGGGCAGGTCGTTCACTTTGACACAACAGGGCGGATCCCGGCAGACGGGGTTTCGCGGGCGGTGAACTCTCTCGGGTCCGAGCTGGTGGTACGGCACGTAGAGGAGACGACCCCGGCATTCCACGCGCGGTTCAGCGCTGTGCGCCGGACGTATCACTACTACGTGTGCGGCTTTCAGCCGTCGCCGTTCCTGGGCCGGCACGCCCTCTGCGAGCCACGCCTTCGGGATGACGCGGCGCAGCGGATGGAGCAGGCCCTGCGGCCACTCCTGGGGACCCATGACTTCACCGCGCTGGCAACCGCGGGGTTTACCGGACCTGCAGTCCGGACGCTCTTCGAGGGCCGGATGCGGGAGCGGGGACGGCTGCTCCGGGTGGAGTTGACCGCGGACGGATTTCTGCGGAGTATGGTCCGCGTCATCACCGGCTGGCTGGTGGAGATCGGGCGAGGCTGCCGGGAGCCGGAAGCGCTGGGAGAGGCGC
>JAJFMS010000245.1 GCA_020696885.1 Armatimonadota bacterium
CCCGGCCTGCTGTCCCGTGAGGGCCACTGCTTTGAGACCGATCGACTTCAACGTCTGCGCCATGATGACCGTGGAGATGATCTCCCCGCACGCCATCAGCATGTCCCGCTCGCGGGGCGTCGGGTCGGTATCGGGATCCACCGCGTCCAGGTGCGCCAGCAGCGTGTCGGTGGCGTAGGGCTCGCCCTTTCGCCCGATCGCCGAGACCACCACTACCGGGCGGTAACCGTCCTCGATCGCTTCCTTGATCCGCTCCGCGGCCAGCCGCCGGGCATCCGTAGTGCCGACCGACTTGCCGCCGAACTTCTGCACCACAATCGGGCGCTGGGTGGCCGCGACCTGGAACTCTGCGCAGAGGGCGGCCACGGCCGTCTCCACCAGCGCTCGCTCCACCAGGCAGAACACCGTGTCCGGGCCGTCGCCGGTCTGCACCATCGGGACGCCGGCCCGGAGCAGGGCGCCGGCGATCCGCGCCATCACGCCGCTAAGGGTGCGCATCCCGGCCGCGTAGACGGAGACCATCGAGACGGACGGGGTGCTGGTGATGCGGTAGCCGAGTGGGGCGAGGGCTTCTCGCGTCGCCTGCTCGGCGTCCTCGTCCACCACGAAGCTCAACCCGCCCTGGTGCAGCTTCACGAGGTTGATGCTCACCCCGTGCGCCGAGAGACATCCGTAGATCCCCAGCTCCTGGGCGGCCCGGGGGCGGTCCGCTTCGGAGTGGACCGTGAGGTAGGCATAGCGCCCGGAAGCGGTAACCGAGGTGACGCCGCGCTCCTTTTCAAACACGATGCGAGCGGGCTGCCGGTTGCCTTCTAACGGGGGGTGGGGCGGTCTGACCGTTTGGTCCGAGATCACAATAAAAGTTCCGGATGAGAGGGTCGCAGCGGGCGCCTCAACGGCGGCTCTGCAGGGTATCTCTCCACTCCGACGCCAGTCTATCATGTGGCCTATGACCTGCCAAGTGACTTTTTTCACAAGCGCCGGTTATTCTCGTGATTTTTTTCACAAGCTTGTGGAGAGCGCCCCCTGCAGGCACGGCTCTACCTACTTAGTCGGTCTCTATCACCGTCCACCGTCGTAGATAGAGGGCCAAAAATGCAAGTGACGCGATGATCCCCACCACTTCTAACCCGAGGCTGATCCAGGCGCCGCGAACCAGTGCCGGCGTGGGGTGGTTCATCACGAGGAAGAGCACCATCACCGGCGGGGAAAACGGTGCTGCTATCCCTTCACCGCCGCCGATGGGGGGCGGCAGCGCGGAAGCCAGAGTCGGAATCGCGCCGAGCACGGCCCAGCGATAGAGCGCCTCGCCAACGGTTGGTGTGGTGAGTGAGAGCGTCGCGCACACGAAGGCGAGGACCACGGGAAACAGGATGACGTGCAGCGCCATCCAGTGCGAGGAGGCCGGGTGGAGCGCCCCTCGCCAACCCAGAATCAGCGCGGTGAAGGCGGCGAGCAGCCCGATCCAGAGCGTGGGCCGGACCACCCCCTTGATCTTGCCGAGCGCGAGCCGCACGTTGTCCACCGGCAGGGTCGCCAATTCCGTCCAGCGGTGCTGATCCCGTTCCCAGCCGAAGCTGATCGCCACGCCGCCGGACATCAGCAGCAGGGCGCCGGTGGCGGGGATGAGGACCGCCGCGATGCCGGTGACCCGGCCAAGGGACGGAATCATCATGCTCCAGCCCAGCAGAAACAAGTACGCCAGCAGCGCTACGGTCCAGAGGAACGGATGAAGGAACACGCGGTGCCCACGAGCCACGTCGAACGCCGCGATCGGGTTGCCGCCGTCCCGATAGCGCGGGGTGGGGCGAGCGGCGCCCCCGAACTGGGTGAAGAACTGACCATCGTGGTGCACCCAGTACATCTGGTCTGCTTTGGCGTCCTCCCGCTCTCCCAGGTGCGCGAGGCCGGCCTGCACCCCGTCCGTGCTCTTCCGCATCATGAGGAAGAACAGCGCCACCAGCACCAGCCAGTCGGTAAACCAGGTGGTGTCCGTAAGGCCGGCGGCGCCCAGGACGGTGAGCGCGGGGTTCCAGTGGCGCACCACCTGCAGCGCCACCCACTGGAGCACCATCGCAACCAACTGCACCACCGCGTGCCCGCCGGGTATCAGCTCGAAGACAGCCCAGATCACCGGGAAGGCGCCGAGGAACGACCAGACGGCCCACACCGGCACCAGCGGCACCTTGATCCACCAGTCCGTGAGCCCACCGGAACCGGAGCGGCGCAGCGCGAACGCCAGCCCCCAGCCCAACCCAAACCACACGCCCAGGGCGCCTGCCGGAGCCAGCGTAAGCAGCAGCCGGAACGCGGTGGGCAGCCCCTGTCCCACCATGGCGCTAAGGAACAGGCACAACGGGAACGTGGCGGCCACCAGCCAGAGCCCGGCAAATGCCGAGGCCAGCGCCTCGGCCAGCGCGATATCCGCGGGCGAGCAGCGGGTGAGCAGGATCTCCTCGAGGCGGGCGCAGCTCACGTCGCGCTGGAGGCGCCGGAGGGTCCATTGCGCCATGGAGATGGTCAGGGCCGCCTGCAGCGTGTAACCGCAGATCGCAAACCAGGTGGCGCTCCCGGGCTCGCGCCAACCGCCGAGCTGACATCGGTAGAGGATCGGGAGCAGGACGATGGTGCACGCGATACCCAGCCACATCCCCAGGAACCGGTGCCAGGCGCGGGAGCGCAGGATGAGCGAGAGCTCACGGCCGAACATCGCGGCCACGGCCACCCCGTCCGCGGAGCCGATCAGCTTGCCGAGGACGAAGGCGCCAGCCAACGCCAGCGGGCGCCAGATCTTCCTTACGGAAGGCACGCCCGCTACCACCGGCTGAGGGATCGAGGCGGTGACACGTCTTACGAGCATCGTTGCCCACGCGGGACCGCCGGCAGCGTTGCGCGGCGGCCATTGATTAGCCAGGGTTATATCGGTATTCTAAACATTCCCCGCACCGAGTTAAGCATCCTTCACTGTTTTTCTGAATGCTTTCTCGCCAGGCAATCGACTAACCCTCCTGCTGCGGCGCGCCGGCTGGCCGGGGGAGGAACTCGGGAGTCCCGGAAGGCGGAGCGCTGGCGAGCGGGAGGTCCTTCAGACTGGCGGTGAGCTCATCAATCCTCCGCGCGGTGTCTCGCGAGGCCTTCCGGGCCACGCGATCCTGCTGCACCACGTCGAGGGCCAGGGTGCGGAGTTCCGGCAGCACCGCGCGCAGGCGGGGCGAGGGATGTCGCGTAGCAATCCGCTCCAACGCCTCCGTGATCGCCGGGCAGATCCGGCTGTGCGCGCGACGACGTTCCAGCGAACGCGCGACCAACTGGGCCACGGAGTTGCTCATCACCCCCACGGCCCCGAAGACCTTCAGCGCCAGGATGCCCCAGATCAAGCCCACGGCCGTCGCACCGACAACAAGCGCCACTACCACCCCAAACACCACGTGCCGTCGGGCCGAATGGCCCATGAAGCAGCGCCGCAACGCAGCGGCAAGCGGCTCCAGCGCTCGCTCGTCGCCGAGCACGCCTAGCGCTTCAACGGCGGCCACCCGGACGTCCGCATCGCTATCGTGTAGGGCGCGACAGAGCGGCTCCACGGCGTCCGGGCCGCACTCCCGCAGCCGGAGCACGGCTTCTGCTCGTCGCGCCGGGTCCGCCTCGGAGAGCTGCTGCGACAGCTCGGTCAATTCCGGAGGGGTTTGGAGTGTCGTGCTCATGGGGTTAAATCATGGGACGCTGCAAGCAGCTCACGGTTACTATGACGGTCTAAAAAGAACTCCGCGGGGAAGCTTCGCAGGCTCCTGTAACCGCCGGAAAGCGCCGTAATCCGAGCTGGAACTCTTGATATAGAGCCTAAGACGGCCTGAACAGCAAAGAGGCTAGTTGTCTCATAATTAACCAATGAATGTTTGACAACGGTGTCGACCCGTGTTAAGCTTCGGCGGCGGGTTTGGGCGGGGTAACCGGGCTCCGTTTGTGATCCCAAACGATGAGCCGGCAGCCGAGTTTCCAGCCACTTACTGCAGCAAATCTAACAAAGAAATTGCACTAATCCTCTGACCTGTAACGCGGAACGCGAATACCCTCGATCCCATAGCCCGCCTTCTACCGGTTACCTATCCAGGAGGTCTAGTCCTTATGTCGTTAGCAGATCGAACCCTCTCCTGTAAGGAATGTGGTGCGCCATTTGTTTTCAGCGCGCGCGAGCAGGAGTTTTACCAGACCAAGGGGTTCGAGAACGACCCCGCGCGCTGCCCCGACTGCCGCAACGCCCGGAAGGCGGGGCGCCGTGGGCCCCGAGAGATGACTGAAGTCACCTGTGCCGGCTGTGGCGTGACCACGGAAGTGCCGTTCAAGCCGACGGGGACGAAGCCGGTCTACTGCCGAGACTGCTTTACCGCCCGGGCCTAACGGCTTCCGAGCGCAGAAACGAGAGAACGGGCCTCCCTGGGGAGGCCCGTTCTCTCGTTTCTGGTGACCCGTGCAGAGCGCGCTGACGCGGACCGGAGTGATGGAGTCGCGGAGCTCACGCCAGGATCTTCTTGACCACGTTGCCGGCTACGTCGGTGAGGCGCATGTCGAGGCCCTGGTATCGGAAGGTGAGCCGCTTGTGGTCCAGCCCGAAGAGGTGGAGCAGGGTGGCGTGGAAGTCGTGGATGTGCACGGGGTCCTGGGTGGGGCGCCACCCGAGATCGTCCGTGGCGCCGAGCACCTGGCCCTGCTTGACGCCGGCACCCGCAAGCCAGACGCTGAAGGCATGCGGGTGGTGGTCGCGACCGGCTTTGGCGAAGTCCTTCCCCTGCGTGATGGCCGTTCGGCCGAACTCGGTGCCGCACACCACCAGGGTGTCCTCCAGCATCCCGCGCTGCTTCAGGTCGTTCAGGAGGGTGCCGATCGGGCGGTCGATCTCCTTACACACGCGGGGCAGGTCGGCATGGATCGCTTCGTGGTGGTCCCACTCGTGATGCGTTACCGTCACGAACCGCACGCCGCGCTCCAGCAGGCGGCGGCCCAGCAGTAGACCGCGGCCGAAGTCGCCGTCACCGTAGGACTCCCGCGTGCCGGCGGACTCTCGGGAGGTGTCGATCAGCTCGGGCGCCGCCGTCTGCATCCGGAACGCAAGCTCGTAGGCGGCGATCTGGGCGTCCAGCTTCGGGTCGCGGGTGCGCTCCTGTCGCAGCCCGTTGAGGCGCTGGACGGCGTCGAGCTGTACGCGGTTCGCGGCAGGGGAGATGCCGTCCGGCGTCTTCAGGTCCAGGATCGGGGAGCCCTGGCTCCGGAGCAGCACACCCTCGTAGCTGGCCGGGAGGAAGCCGCTGCCCCAGGAGAGCCGGCGCGCCTTGGGGGCGCGGCCGTTCAGCAGAACCACGTAGCCGGGCAGGTCGCGGGACTCGCTGCCGAGCCCGTAGGCCAGCCAGGAGCCGAGCGTGGGCCGGCCGGGCTGGTCCTTGCCGGTGGCCAGCACCAGCTCTCCCGGGGCATGGTCGAACGCCTCGTGGTGCATGGAGCGGATGAGGGTGAGGTCGTCCGCGTGGGCGCCCAGGTGCGGCAGCAGCTCGGACATCTCCATGCCGGAGCGCCCGTAGCGCCGGAAGCCAAACGGGCAGCCCATCAGCGGCGCGTCGTAGCTGGTCTGGCCCAGGCGCACCCCCTCGCGAAAGGAGTCGGGGATCTTCTGCCCGTGCAGCCGGTTCAGCTCCGGCTTGGGATCCCACATGTCCATCTGGCTGGTGCCGCCGATGAGAAAGATGAACAGGCACCGCTTGGCCCGCGGCGCGAAGTGGGGCGCCTTGGGCGCCAGCGGATCGGTCCGGCCAGCCGACGCAGCGGGCGCGGCCAGGAGGCCGTCCTGTTGGAGCAACGAGGAGAGGGCCAGGAGGCCCAGGCCGCTCTGGGAGCTGGTGAGGAAGCGTCGCCGGTTTAGCAGGCACTGCGTATCCGAGTGATCCAACGGTCTACTCCCGGGTGATGAACTCTTCCAGGTTGAGGAGCACGCGCCCTACACCCGCCCACACATCCGCTTCTCCGGCGCCAAGCTGCTGCTGGCGCGCCACCAGATCCCGCAGCGCGGCCAGCTCCGCTGGAGCCG